>NZ_NPJL01000066.1:0-39810 GCF_002251325.1 Prevotella sp. P4-67 | reverse complement strand
TTTGTTCATAGTTACTTGAATTGAAATTTACAACAAGAAACAAAGGTAACTAAAAGGGCTGAATTCCAAGCGAGGAATCCAGCCCTAATTTTTATATGCTCAAAAAAAGTTTTAGCGGACAGCAATAATCCAGAATTGGGGTAAACTATACACTTTCTCTAACGAATAATCAACCAAATACACACTTTTTCTAACGAAAAAGAGACATTCTGCAAGAGCTTTTAGGGATAATATCCACTAAAGCTACTTACAGATTGTCTCACTACTAACCGGATTGCTTATCGCAACTAAAACTACATTTATTCAGAATATTTCATTCAATCTTCAAAGTCTTAGTCATTCCAAAAATCGCCGCGACCAGTATGTCCGTCACCATTTTCCTCATCAAAGAGAGAAGAGTCACGTTTTGGGGCAAACCCACATCCTATCTGTCCACCTTCGCTTCCACAAAGAAGAGACTCGATTCTAACTTTATACACATTGACTTCCGGCTTAATATAACTTTTCATATTTCCTTGGTTTCTTATTTGATAAATTTCTTTCCATTATGAATATACACTCCTTTGACAGGACGTGACACCTTTACTCCCTGAAGGGTATAGAACGATGCGTTGCCGTCTGTACTATTCGGCTTGACTTCTGTTATAGCAGTAGTGCTTCCGCCATCATCTTCGTCATCGAAGACAATAGCCATCTTGGCAAGCGACTGATTATTCAGGTCCGTCTCATTTCCGAGAAACTGTCCGTTAAAATCGATATACCCGAACTTCGCTCCTACCCCACCGTCTACAGCACCATTTGCCGGAATACTCAGGTACGCCTTGTTGGCTTCGCTTCTACCATTCTGCGTAAGGCGGAAGAAACCGATATAGTCGTCTCCGGTCTGATATTGCTTGTAATAGTTTGTGGAATGGAAGTTTGCAAGGCCGAAGAAACGATGGAGTATTTTTCCATCAGCATCGGTATCAGCGTTTCCGAGATTGTCGATAGCCGTGACTGTCGGCTTGAGATAGTTGTTCCATTCTTGACCGGCATACTCGTCTGCCTTTGTCCACACTGCCGTGTAATTATCACCTTCTAACGGCATTTCAGCCGGTGCTTCCCTCAAGGAGAAATTCAGTGTGGCATAGTCTGAGAATGATTCTCCCTCTGGTACTTCCCCTACGAGTACCACTCCCATATTTGCCGGAATATACTTGAGCTGACGAAGATAAACCGTACCCATACGCTGTGAAAGTGGGTCTCCTGCATTCTCCGGTTTTTTGTAGCGATATGCCTCATACACTTTCACGTTGTCGTCGACAGGTGCCATTGCCACATTGTTGCTGTATGTACGGATAAACTTCCCTACACAATAGGTGAAAGGCATCTTGATGACTTTTGTTTCTGATATGGTATAGCGAGAGATGTCTTTACCATCCTTGTCGAGCTCTGGGTAGAACCTTATCGTCCATATTCCTGCGGGACGGTTCCAGAGGATATCCTTCTTATTAGGAGTTGTGCTTCCGAAGCCCTCCTCATCCTCTCTCGCCGTTTTACGGAACTGCACGTCGTTTGCATCGTCAGCCATACATGAGTGGTTGCCATCATCGGCGGCATCATAAGCAGATCTTGCAAATCCGGTATTGTTTGTAATATTGTTGTCCGTCTCGCCCCAGTTCTGGTCTGCGTCATGGTTGGCAACAAACCTGAAATGCGATTTGGCGTATTTTGCGTCTACAGTAGATATCGTCAGCGAGAAGCAATGCTCGTTGTCATCATACTTCATGTCTCCTGCGGTAGAAGTATACTGCCAATTGCCCGTTGCTGCATCATAAGTTCCTTCCACGGCATCGCCTATCATAGACATGGTTTTTATCAGGGACTCAGCATCGTCAGCATTGCCGTTGATTATCTCTATACTGCCCGACAGACCATAACTGCCGTCTTGCATTGACAAATCGTTATTTCCTTTGTTAGGATTATAGTGTATTCTCTTTATACCCTGCAGATGAAGGGTGAAAGGTTTCTGGTTAGCCCATACCTTGTCACGATACTCGCTGGTAGAATTGTAGTCAACACCTCCGTTGCCGAGGAAGAATAGTTTATCGTGAGTTCCGGAATTGTTGTTTACGCTCTTTGTGGCATGAATATCCGGCGTTGCCGTTTTAGCCTGAGCAAGTGTCCCTGTAGAGGATACGTCATTCACAATATAATCGATTGCCCAATAGCTGTTGGAACCATCAAAATAGAGCGGAGCTTCCATCTTGTCGCTGAATTTTCCCTGGCCACCTGTACGAGTGTCATAGAGCGGCTGCGCCGTAGCCCCTTCCTTGTTGTCAATAAAATAAGTCACACGTGTATTGGCATCATGCTTCACCTGCCAGTCGGAGGGGTTTCCGTCTTTGTCAAGCCTAAAGCTGAAGGTATACATGCCATCGTCGTCTGTCACTCCGTCATTGCGGGTCACGAGATTCCAGTAGTTGTTGCCCTCTGCCATTCTCGCAGAACCGACAAGTGTCTTTGCCCCTGTTGTTCCACAAATAGTTCCCACAGCTTCGTTTGTTGACGGCCATGCGCTGGTATTATCCTTTGCACCATGCAGGTTGAATACCTCGCCCGGTCCGTAAACCATCTTATTGTCATACTCGTCAACAGCAAGAATCTGTGCATGTGCCGTGAGGCATGCCGGGATGCTGAACGAATAGCTCTTGTCCCTTTGCTGTTCGAATTTGAAATACACATGTTTTTTATAGTTTATCGTTGTGCCGTCGCCCCCCGGATTATATTCTCCACCTTTATTATATGGCGAGAAGAAATTGCCCACGAGATAGTAACCCGGTTCGACATCTGTTGCAGGCCCTACAACAGGCCCACCGCTTCCTCCTGTGGAAGTTTTCTTTCCTTCTATCCATACGCGGCGCGTCGCGCCTTCTGTGATGTCCACATTAACCGTGAGATATTCATATTCGCCCGCCGTATAGCTTACTTTCCAGGCTTTATCACTTCCGTTTGATATATTATTATAATAGGTGGGATTTTGTGTTCCTTCCTCGTTTATCGTAAGCGGATCACCATTGACTTCAGGCTGCATCTGATTACTCTCCCCTGACACTCCGATACGGAACCAGAAACTCGTTTCGGGCATGGAAGTGATTTTAAGGGAATACACATTGTCGCCATAAGAAGTGTTCTGAGCAAGCTGATGGTTGCTTGGCACTTTATACTCACCAACGATACCGTTGATTTTTTTGGGCTGTAAGCAGATATACATCTGCTGCCTTCATCTCCAATATTGTCCCAAGCATCAACATAAGGACAAATAGGCTTTTAGTTAATTTTTTCATCTTTTCAGAATTATCGCGTTATTAATAGATATGCTACGTTTTTAGTTAGTAGAGCAGGTCCTGCACATTATGCAGAACCAAGACCATCCTCGTTCTTTGGTTTTTTTCGACTGCAAATATATGTATTTTTGCATTACGCTATATTAGGGAAGATGGAAAATATGGGGAAAAAGTTATGCAAACGTTTGCACCGCCATCGTCTCAACCCTCTGAATAATGCAAGATTTCCAATGAGTTATGCTGTACTGAATCTAACTATGTTGCCAACGGACGACATTGCCTATATAGAAGCTTTTGGCAACTACTGTGACGTGCATCTCTTCAACGGAGAGTCGGTGACGATGACGTTCCAGTTGCACTACTTTGTGGAAGCCTTTAACAAGCTGAAGCAGAATTTCTTTACGCGTGTTGGCAAGAGTCTGATAGTAAACACAAATTATGTTTACGCCATCATACCGCCCAAAACTAACTACTAATACTTTCTTCATTGCTTTTCTATACATAATTAGGCTATGTATATGCCATAAGCAAATCGTTGCAGATGGTTTTTATGAAATGATATAGAAAATGTATAAAACTACACTATAGGTCGTAAATGTAATTTTTGAAGGGCACGGCAGGATTATAATAAAAGAGTCCTGCAAGTCTTTCGACTTACAGGACTCTGTTGCGGAGAGAGGGGGATTCGAACCCCCGATACGCTTTTGGCGTATACACGCTTTCCAGGCGTGCCTCTTAAGCCACTCGAGCATCTCTCCTCTTAGCTCGTGCAAAAGTACGAAAAAACTTTGGTAATCGTGGCTTTTGTCTTCAGTTTTTTTATATTTACCCTATTTTATTCCGAAGATACGTTCTACATTCCTGTTGGTCTGCTGGGCCACCTCGTCGTCGCTCACGCCGTAGCAGACGGCCAGGCAGCGCATCACGTCGGCCACATAGGCACTCTCGTTGCGCTTTCCGCGATGGGGGACGGGCGCCATATAGGGGCTGTCGGTCTCGAGGACGATGCGGCTGAGCGGCACGACGGCGGGGAGGTCATCGCGGAGATGGCTGCTCTTGAAGGTGAGCACACCGCCTATACCCAGGCTGAACCGCTCGAAGCCGAGGAGCTCCTGGGCTTCGTTCTGGTTGCCAGTAAAGCAGTGGAATACGCCGCCCACCAGTTCCTGCTCATACTTGCGCAGTAGCTTTACCATCTCGTTCTGCCCCTTGCGGCAGTGTATCATCAGTGGCAGCCGATACTCTATTGCCCATTGCACCTGCCGCTCAAAGGCAAGCAACTGCTCGTGTTCATATTCGCGCGACCAGTAGTAGTCGAGGCCCACTTCGCCGATGGCTATAAACTCCTGCTTGCCGTTGCGGTCGGCGTCGAGCATCGTCTGCATCGTGTCGAGCTGCTTAGCCCAGTCTTCGCGCACCTCTTCGGGATGCAGACCTATCATGGGATAGGCGTAGCCAGGGTATTGGTGGCAGACATCGAGCACCGTGGCGACGCTCTTCACGTCGATGGCGGGAATGAAGACGCTGCCTACGCCTGCCGCCTTGGCCCGGGCGATGACCTCGGGCCTGTCGGTGGCAAACTCTTCGCCGTCGAGATGCGTATGTGTGTCTATGAATGTTGTCATCAGTACTGGCGTTTCATCATTCGTTCGGCATAGCGTCTCAGTTCTATCTTGCGCGACTCGTCTACGTTTACTGCCTCGAGATAGCGATGACTCTCCGTGAAGTAGAAGGCTATCTTCTCGGTAGCCATTCTATCGATACCAATCTCGTTGTACAGTCTGGTCACAGCCTCAATCTTCTCCTTCGGCCTGTCATTGATGGCGAGCCACTGCTCGAGCTCCTTGCGCTGGCAGTCGTTGGCATGGGCGAGAGCATTGATGAGCATGAAGGTCTTCTTACCGGCGAGGATGTCGCCGCCGATAGCCTTGCCAAACACCTTGGTATCGCCATAGACATCGAGGAAATCGTCCTGCAATTGGAAGGCCAGTCCTATCTTTTCGCCGAAGCGGTAGAGGTTGTCGCAGTCGGCCTCGGGAGCGTCGGCCAGCAGCGCGCCAATCTTCAGCGCGCACGCCAGCAGCACGCTGGTCTTCAGGCGTATCATTTCGATGTACTCTGCCTCTGTCACATCATTGCGCTGCTCGAACTCCATGTCATACTGCTGACCTTCGCCTATCTCCAGAGCCGTCTCGGTGAAGAGGTTGAGCACGTCGGCCAGCTTGTCGCGACGGCACTGGGCCATGCGCTGATAGGCGAGCACCAGCATGGAGTCGCCGCTGAGTATGGCAGTGTTGGCGTCCCAACGGCGGTGCACGGTCATGTGACCGCGGCGCAGGTCGGCATTGTCCATCAGGTCGTCGTGGAGCAGTGTATAGTTGTGGTAGGTCTCCAGGGCGCAGGCGGGCATAAGGATAGACTCAGGGTCGTCCTTGTAGAGATTGTACGCCAGCAGCATGAGCGTGGGGCGGATGCGTTTGCCACCCAGAGAGAGTACATACTTGACGGGTTCATAAAGACTAAACGGTTTTCTGTCATAAGGCAGATGCTCAAGGAATTCATTGAACTTGGCAAGAATTTCGTCGGCTGTCATCATAATTATCTTGTTTTAGGGATTCTACAACTGGAACACTATGGGGATGGCGAATAGCGTGCGGCAGGGCTTGTCGTTCTCCTTGCCGGGCTTCCACCGGGGCATTATCTTGACCACGCGCATCGCCTCGCGGTCCAGCAGCGGATGTACCGACTGCTCTATCTTGGGCGAGGATATGCTGCCGTCGCGGTTGATGATAAACGACACCACCACCTTGCCCTGTATGCCGCCCCGCTGGGCTTCGGCGGGATAGCAGAGGTTCTGCGTGAGCCATTTGGTGAACGCCTCCATGCCGCCCTCAAACTGTGGAATCTGCTCGACCACCCTGAAGTGGATGGGCTTGTCGTCGGCAGGAGTCTGGGGTATGGCCTCGCTCACATGGGCCTTGTCCGTGAGAGCCTCGTCGCCGCCCGTCACTAAGGTGGGCCCCTCGGCGCTGTTGTCTGTGGCCTCGTCGGTCTGCGAGTCCACCTCCTTGTCTACCGCCTTGACCTGTGTGGTCACCGGCTTGTCGGGCTGGGTGGCAGCCATCATGTCTGGCTGGGTGGCGGGAGTCTGCATGTCTATGTCCTGCACCATCTCGTCGAGCGAGTCGTCGGTTGGGTAGGGCTGGGATATAGAGGTATACTCGAGGGCGACGTAGAGGATGGACAGGGCAAGCACCACACCCAGCAGGAAGCTCGGAAGGCGCTTGCTGTCGATGTCGCCAGAGTTGGTATGAGATGCTTTGTCCATTGTCGGCAATTATTTTGTGTCGTCTGCATTAATTCATATGCAAATTTAACTCAGTTTTTTGAAAAAACTCGTAACTTTGCGAAATAATCAGGTAAATAGATGAAAAAAAGTACATTTACTCTCCTGCTTTTACTGTTAGCTCTGTCATGCCGGGCACAGGAGAGCCAGACAGCATACAACTTTCTGCGACTGCCGGTGAGTGCGCATGCTGCGGCGTTGGGTGGCGACAACATCACGCTGACCGACGAGGATGCCTCTCTTGCCTTCCACAATCCCGCCCTGCTTTCATCGGTGAGCGACAAGACCATCGGTTTCAACTATATGAACTACATGTCGGGTGCCAATATGCTCAGTGCATCTTACTCCTTGGTATTGGCAGACCGCGCGTCACTGGGTTTCGGGGCGCAGTACATCAACTATGGCACGATGCGGCGCACCGATGCGAGCAACGTGCAGACTGGCGAGTTCTCCGCCAAGGATCTTGCCCTCTCCGCCACCTTTGCCTATCTGCTTACCGACCGCCTGGCGGGAGGCATCACCGCCCGCATGGTGACGTCGTATATCGGCGACTACAACTCCATTGCGGCGGGATTTGACCTGGGGCTCAACTACTACGACGCCGACCGGGAGTGGTCGCTGTCGCTGGTCGCCAAGAACCTGGGAGGCCAGCTCAAAGCCTACAACGACGACTATGAGTCGATGCCCATCGATGTGCAGCTCGGAGCCAGCAAGCGCATCGAGCATACGCCTTTCCGCATCTCTGCCACGATGGTCGACATGAACCATTGGGATTACAAGTTCATCTACCACTGGGTCTTGGGCGTCGACGTGTTGCTCTCCGATAACATCTACGTGGCCGCTGGATACAATATGCGCCGTGCCAACGAGATGAAGATAGTGAGCGGCGACGACGAAGAGAGCAGCCACGGCGCCGGACTGTCCTTGGGTGCCGGACTGTCGCTCGAGCGGTTCAAGATAGGCGTCGCCTATGGCAAGTATCATGTGTCGAGCTCGTCGCTCGTCATCAATGCAGCTTATACATTATAATATTATATATATGAAGAAAATTGTGATAGCCATCGACGGCCACTCGTCGTGTGGCAAGAGTACCATGGCCAAAGACCTGGCTCGCGAGATAGGTTATGTCTATGTCGATACGGGCGCCATGTATCGTGCTGTGACCCTCTATGCCCTCCGTGCGGGACTCTTCGGTGCCGACGGCAGCATAGACAGCGAGCGCCTGCAGCAGCTGATGCCGCAGATACAGATTACCTTCAAGTTCAACGCCGAGACAGGACGCCCCGACACCTATCTCAACGGCTCTCTGGTAGAGCGCGAGATACGTTCGATCGAGGTGAGTTCGCATGTGAGCCCCGTGGCCACGCTCGCTTTTGTGCGCTCAGCCATGGTCGAGCAGCAGCAGGCTATGGGCCGCGACAAGGGCATCGTGATGGACGGCCGCGACATCGGCACCACCGTCTTCCCCGATGCCGAGCTCAAGATTTTTGTCACCGCCTCGGCCGAGGTGCGTGCCCAGCGCCGTTACGATGAGCTCAAGGCCAAGGGTATGGAGGCCGACTACGACGATATCCTTAAGAATGTGCAGGAGCGCGACTATATCGACTCCCACCGCGAGGTATCTCCGCTGCGCCAGGCCGACGATGCCATACTTCTGGACAACAGCCACATGACTATCCCTGAACAGAAGCAGTGGCTCATGGACCAGTATCTCGCCAAAGTCAACGCATAGACGCCATACCATTGCTCTCGGGCATACCGCCACGAGAGATATCCAGGGGAAGAGCCGTTCCCCTGGATTTTTTTTGCCCCAGGCTTTTCCCCCGGCTGCTCTCCCCGCACGTTTCATCCCCGCTATTCTTCCCGTCGCCGATGATGGCTGTGGCGAGTGCGTTTTCCCGTCTTTCATGCCAGCCTATCGGCTATCGCGGGGCGCCCCGCCGCGCAGACGGTCTGCCTCCCCGGAAGAACCAATCGTGTTGACTTTCTTCTCCATTCGCCATTGCGCTCATAGTGAGCTGCTTTGCGCCCGCCGCGGTTGACTCTCGAGGCTCGTATCGTATGACACGAAGGCTCGTGACATAAGGCACGTGAGCTCGTAACGTATGATACGTGGGCTCGTGTCTATTGATACGAGCCAGCCCAGATGACCTCCTCGCCGCCAGAGTCGGCTTCGGCGCGGACATCTCTGATGGCGATGCCGCTGTCGATGCCCTCCCAGCCCACGCCGCTGCCAGCCAATTCTGCCAAACAGACAGCCGGGGCATCCTGCTTGGTCGAGGATGCCCCGGCTGGGGTCATGAGGGCGGCGCTGGCAGGCGCTGCCGTAGTATGGGGAACTGCTCCGGTGGCTTAGAGCGCCACGGGCATGATGAAGGTGCGGATGAGGGCATAGGCCATGATGCCGGCGATATAGCCCACAAAGGCTATCCATGTGATGCGGCGCATGTACCATCCGAAGGAGATGCGCTCGAGGCCCATGACCACTACGCCTGCTGCCGAACCGATGATGAGCATCGAGCCGCCCACTCCGGCACAGTAGGCCAGCAGCTGCCAGAATATGCCGTCGACAGCCATGTCGCCTGTGGGTACCACGGGATACATGCCCATACATCCTGCCACGAGGGGCACATTGTCGACGATGCTCGACAGTACGCCTATCACGCCGGTGACGAGATAGTGGTTGCCCTGGAATACGTCGTTGAGCGTCTCGCCCAAGGCTACCAGCACGCCGGTCTGCTCGAGACAGGCCACAGCCATGAGGATGCCCAGGAAGAAGAGTATGGTAGAGAGGTCGATGCGCGAGAGCAGCGTAGCCACACGCTTCTGCATGCAGGTGCGGTCGCTCTGCTGGCGCAGATGGCGGTAGAAGACCTCGGTGACGGTCCACAGGGTGCCCAGTACGAGGAGGATGCCCACAAAGGGAGGCAGATGGGTGATGGCCTTGAAGATGGGCACGAAGATGAGTCCGCCTACGCCCACATAGAACACGATGCGGCGCTGCGACTCGGTGAAGTCGAGCTCTGCGGTCTCGGTCTTGGTGCTGTCGTCAGCCTCGGCCAGCGTGCCCTTGAGGGTAAACTGCAGGATAAAGGCGGGCACCACCATCGAGATGAGCGAGGGGATGAGCAGTTCGCTGATTACGCCGAGGGCTGTCACCACGCCCTTGTTCCAGAGCATGATGGTGGTCACGTCGCCTATGGGCGAGAACGCGCCGCCCGAGTTGGCGGCTATGATGACCATCGAGGCGTAGATGATGCGCGTGGGGCGGTCTTCGACCAGCTTGCGCAGTATCATCACCATGACGATGCTGGTGGTGAGGTTGTCCAGTATGGCTGATAGGAAGAATGTGGCGATGCTGATGCGCCATAGCAGCGCTCTCTTGCTGCGGGTCTGCATCACGCCGCGCACCCAGTTGAAGCCACCGTTCTGGTCGACC
This sequence comes from Prevotella sp. P4-67, assembly GCF_002251325.1. Lineage (NCBI taxonomy): Bacteria > Pseudomonadati > Bacteroidota > Bacteroidia > Bacteroidales > Prevotellaceae > Prevotella > Prevotella sp. P4-67. The sequence continues at coordinate 29,699 of NZ_NPJL01000066.1, read as the reverse complement.
ACCTCGACGATGGTCATCGCTCCCATGAGGAAGAACAGGGTGGTAGAGGTGCTGCCCAGATGGTGCTCGATGACGGCGCTCACCTGGTTGGCGATGTCGGAGCCGCATCCGTTGATGTAGGCTGCCGGGTCTATCATGAACAGCGTCCAGCACGCCACAAACATAAGCAGCGCTATGGCTGCCTTGTTGACACGTGTCAGGCTCTCGAGCGCGATAAGCAGATAGCCGAACACAAAAACGATGATGATTGCAATAGTCAGTGTACTCATTGTTTTTAGTTAAACGTTAATGGATGGATATACTTTAATTGTTAGGATTAGCCTACCTGCCCGCCATCACCGCAGTCCTTGCCGCTGCGGTGGTGGGGTGGGTGTATGAGGGGGTGTGGGCCGTCAGGGTCTGTGCCAGGATGGTCTACTTTTCCTCTGCCTTGGTCTTGGGCAGTACCAGATTGAGCACCACGCCGATGACCGCCGACAGACCTATGCCCGAGATGGCAAACGAGCCTCCGGAGAGCACGGCGCCGCCGAGGCCCATAGTGAGCATCACGGAGATGATTATCACGTTGCGCGTGTCGTTCATGTCCACGCGGTGCTGCATCAGGTTCTGCACGCCCACGCTGGCTATGGTGCCGAAGAGCAGCAGCATGATGCCGCCCAGCACGGCCTGGGGGATAGACTGGAGCAGCGCGCTGAGCTTGCCCACGACAGAGAAGCAGATGGCGGTAAGGGCAGAGATGCGTATCACGGCAGGGCTGGTCACCTTGGTGATAGACATGGCTCCTGTCACTTCCGAATAGGTGGTCTCGGGAGGTCCTCCAAGAAACGCGGAACACAGACAGGCGAGACCGTCGCCAAGCATGGTGCGGTGGAGACCAGGGTCTTTGACGAAATCCTTGTCTGCCACGGCGCTCACCACATAGACATCGCCGATATGCTCTATCACCGGCGCTATGGCTACGGGCAACATGTAGAGGAAGGGGCTCCAGCTGAAGTGGGTGATGGTATCAAAGGCCACCGGCATGGCTATCCACGAGGCATTGGCCACGCCCGTGAAGTCTACCTCGCCCATGCACACCGCCACGATATATCCCACTGCCACGCCCGAGAGTATGGGCACCAGCTTCATCAGTCCGCGGCAGAGCGTGAGCACCAGTATGGCGGTGATAAGCGATACGAAGGCGAGCAACCAGTGGTCTTTGGCCATGTTGACGGCACTGCCCGAGAGCGAGAGGCCGATGAGGATGATGACGGGGCCTATCACCACCGGCGGAAAGAGCCTGTCGAGCAGTTTGCGCCCCTGCCACTTGACCAGAGCGCTCATCACAAAGTAGACAAGCGACACGCTGGTGAGTCCGGCTATGGTTCCGGGGAGTCCCCACTGCTGGGTGGCGGCTATGATAGGGGCGATAAAGGCAAACGAGCTGCCCAGGAAGATAGGTACGCGCCCCTTGGTGACAACATGGAAGATGAGGGTGCCCACACCGGCGGTGAAGAGTGCCGTGGCGGGATTGATGCCAATAAGAAGGGGTACCAGCACCGTAGCACCAAAGGCTACGAAGAGAAACTGCACACCCACGATGGTCTTCTTGGCAGGCGATAATTGTTCTGTGTTCATGACAAGTTAGATGATGTTGATTATAAATCTTGGCAAATGTATATGTTTTTTTCTGAACTACATCGCGTTTGCCCTATTTTTTTCCTCCATGGGAAGAATTTTAACCTAAAAACTTGCAGGTTACAGATAAAGAGTGTATTTTTGAATTCCCAAACCTGCCCCATGTCTCTCGCTCAGAAGAGGAAACCGTAGCCCGGAGAACATCGGTAAGGAGTGGCGGAATGAGCCGCCCCGTGGCTCTGCCGGCAACAGTCGGTCGCCCGCCAAGCCTCTGGCCCGCGCCCGCAAGCATGGCTCCGTCGCCGCGCAACGGGGTGGGGCGCGCAGGAGAAGTCACAGAAATGACACAAACTATAATTAAAAATTACATGAAAATGCCTAACTTCAAGAGAGTAGCTATCGCGCTGACAGCACTGCTGCTTACTGCCACATCGGCAAGCGCCAAGTATGAACCCACCGCAGACAATCTGCAGGCCAGAAAGGAATTCCGCGACATGGGCTTTGGTGTCTTCCTCCACTGGGGTCTCTACAGTATGCTTGCCACTGGCGAGTGGACTATGACCAACAAGAACCTGAACTATCATGAGTATGAGAAGCTCGCCAAAGGTTTCTACCCCGCTGAGTTTGACGCTGCCAAGTGGGTCAGTGCTATCAAAGCGTCGGGTGCCAAGTACATCTGCTTCACCACTCGTCATCACGAGGGTTTCTCTATGTTCAAGACCAAGTACAGTAAATATAATATTGTAGACGGCACTCCCTTCAAGCGCGACATCCTCAAGGAACTTGCCGACGAGTGTCATCGCCAGGGCATCGCCCTCCATCTCTACTACTCGCATCTGGACTGGTATCGCGAGGACTACCCCTGGGGACGCACCGGAAGAGGTACCGGACGACCCAGCGCCAAGGGCGACTGGAAGAGCTATTACCAGTTTATGAACAACCAGCTGACCGAGCTGCTTACCAACTATGGTAAGATTGGTGCCATCTGGTTTGACGGATGGTGGGACCACAAGGAAGACCCCAACTTCGACTGGCAGCTGCCCGAGCAGTATGCCCTCATCCACGGTCTGCAGCCCGCCTGTCTCGTCGGCAACAACCACCACGTCACTCCTTTCGATGGTGAGGATATGCAAATCTTCGAGCGCGACCTGCCTGGTGAGAACACCGCCGGACTCTCTGGCCAGGACATCAGCCGTCTGCCCCTCGAGACCTGCGAGACCATGAACGGTATGTGGGGTTATAAGATTACCGACCAGAACTATAAGAACAAGAAGACACTGGTGCAGTATCTCGTCCGCGCTGCTGGCAAGAACGCCAACCTGCTCATGAACATCGGCCCTCAGCCCGACGGCAATCTCCCGGAGGTGGCCGTGAGTCGTCTGGCCGAAATGGGTGAGTGGATGAAGACCTACGGCGAGACCATCTATGGTTGTCGTGCAGGCATCGTGGCTCCCCACAACTGGGGCGTGACCACCCAGAAGGGCAATAAGCTCTATGTGCACATCCTCGACCTCAAGGACAAGGGCCTCTTCCTCCCCACTGGCGACAAGAAGATAAAGAGCGCTGTCGACTTCGTCACCCGTAGGCCTGTCAAGATGGCCAAGAGCGGCGACGGCATCACTCTGTTGCTCAACGAGGTGCCCACCGAGATAGACAAGGTGATAGAACTGGAACTGAAATAAGTAGAACGAAGCATGGGAAGAAACAAATTCTCACAGACTGAAATCATTCAAATAGCAAAACTGCTCAGACTGAAGAACGCAGGTAACCGCGCCCAGCAGAAGCAGGTAAGACATGAACTCAGAGTCAATTACGAGTTCAACATCTCTGACTTCAACGAGCCTGGCCGCGCTTTCGGCGAAGACGAATTGCAGGCCGCGATTGACCGTGGCGCCATTCAGATACTCGACGACGCCACTATTGCCAACATGAAGGCCAAGCGTGCCCGCGACCGTGCCCGCGATGAGGCTGAACGCCAGCGCCAGGCAGTGGAAAGTGGCGAGCAGACCGACTGGCAACAGGCTATGCGAGAGTGGGAGGACTGGGAAAAAGCGCAGAAATGACCGCACAGGTCCTGCCCATAGTCAGGACCGTTCCAGCGTCCATCACAGTCTGGACAGCAATCAACAGAAAATGGGGGAAAACCAAAGGCACAATGCCAGTGGTTTTCCCCCATCTCGTATAGATAGTCTTCTGTGTCGTATAGTTTTGCTCCAGTGTCGCCGGGGTCATCTCTCAGCCAGTGGGGATGGCCTTACAGCTTGTATTGCATGTGCTTCATGGCGTGTCCGCCCCAAGCAGAGTCGTCAACATGCACAAAACCTATGCGGGAGTAGAGCTTCTCGGCCTTGGGGTTGCCCTTGTCTACGAGCAGACCTACTGCCGGCAGTCCCAGGGTGCGTGCCTTGTCTATCGTAGCCTCGATGAGCTGCGAGGCGATGCCCTTGCCGCGGTACTCGGGCTTCACACAGATGCTGTCGATATAGAGTTCGCCAGCCTGGGTTTCGTCGTCGATGGCAGAGAAGTCACGGCCAAAGCGGTGGAGGGCCTCTCCGATGAACGCCTGGCGCAATTGGTGCAGCTGTCCGCCATCATAGCTCACGCAGATGCCGGCGATGTCGTCGCCGTCGAGGGCTACCAGCGTGTTGAGATGACTGTACTGACTGTCGGTGCGCTCTACCAGAGCGGTCATCATGTCTTCAAACTCGTCGAGCGTATGGTTGTCGCCGGCGAAGTACTGGCAGCACTCGTAGTTCATGGCCACCATGATGAGCCGGGCTATCTCGCGCGACTGTAGGGGTGTTGCGGTGATAGTCTTCATGTCGTTTGTTCTTGTATTGTTACTTGTTCAGGGTAAATTCAAATCTCATTCCACCTTCAGCGGGGCACGTGGCGGTGATGGAGCCACCGTGCAGCCCCACGGCGTTCTTGACGATGGCGAGCCCGAGCCCTGTGCCGCCCATCTTCCGGCTGCGCCCCTTGTCTACTCGGTAGAAGCGCTCGAATATGCGTGACAGATGCTGAGGCTCGATGCCCACTCCGTTGTCGCTGAAGACAAACCGCCACTGGCTGCCCTCGTCGTGGGCGCTCAGCTGGATGGTGGTGCCCTCGCCGGCATAGGCTATGGCGTTGTCGGTGAGGTTGCGGAAGATGCTGTAGAGCAGACTCTGGTTGCCGTGGATGACGAGCCTTTCGGGCAAGTCTACCACTGCCTTCATGCCCTTCTGCTCCAGTTGCAGGGCGGTGGTCTTGGCGATGCCCGCCACGAGCTGTGCCACGTCGACATCGGTAAAGTCCATCATCTGGACGCCGTCGTCCATCTTGTTGAGCGTCGATATGTCTTGCAGCAGTGACGTGAGGCGTTGGCTCTGGGCATAACAGCGCTCCAGAAACTGCTGACGCATGGCATCGTCGACATTGGGGTTGTCGAGGATGGTCTCCAGATAGCCCTGGATGCTTGCCACAGGAGTCTTGAGTTCGTGGGCAATGTTCTGGGTGAGCTGTCGCTTGAGCACATCCTGCTCCCGGCGCGTGCTCTGCAGCTGTTTGTATATCTTGATGATTTTCTCGGCTATCTCTCCCAGTTCGTCGTTGGGGAAGTTGATGAGCTCCTCGGTCTCCAGCGACTCGTTGTGACCCGCCCTGATGGCAAAGGCGCGCAACGTGGATATGTTCTTGCCCAGCCTGTGTGCGAAGTGGTAGAGTATGATGACCAATATGAAGATTGCAGCCAATGCAAACCACAGGTAATGCTGGTCTGCCTGGAGCGATTTGGCCAGGTCGTGGTTGTAGGGCAAAGCGCTGCGCACGATGAGGCTGTCGTCGGGGTAGTAGGACGCCGAGTAGAAGAAGTAGCCCTTCATCGTGTTGCTGCTGCGCTCGACGGTAGAGCCCGTGCCATGCTCGAGCGCCTGTTTGACTTCAGGGCGCGAGGCGTGGTTGCCAATGTGGGCTTTGCGCTTGGACCAGTTGTCATAGATTACTACGCCCGACGGACGGATGAGGGTCACTCTCAGTCCTGGTGCATGGTGCCGGCGCACATAGTCGCTGTACTCCCGCTCGGTGGCGATGACACCGTCGTGGATTTCGTCGGCCATGCGGTCGTTGAAGTCCTGCAGCCTGATGTTGAGCGCGTCTATCTTGAACTGTTTCTCCCTCGCCTGCTGATACACGATAAACGTGCTGGCGAAGACCAGAAACACGGCGATGACGCCTACAAACAACTTCTGTCCTACCGTGGGTCTCCTCATAGTGTTACTCTTCAAAGAAATAGCCGTAACCCAGCCTTGTCACGATGTGGTGGGCATAGTCCTTAATCTTTTTGCGCATGCGGGTGATGTTGACATCGACTGTGCGGTCGAGCACCAGCACGTCTTTGGGCCAGATGCGGTTGATGAGTTCCTGGCGGGAGAAGACATGGCCACGCTCACGCAACAGCAGCGCCAGGAGTTCAAACTCGGTCTTGCTGAAGGGAATGTCTTCGCCATCGATGCTCACGGTCTTCTTGTCGAGGTTGACTTCGAGCCCGCGGAACTTCAGTATCTGCTGTCCGACACCCTTTTCGCCCGAGCGGCGGAGCACCGCCCTTACGCGTGCCATCACTTCGCGTATGGAGAATGGCTTGGCGATATAGTCGTCGGCACCCAGGTTGAGTCCGTTGACCTTGTCGTTTTCATCGGTTTTGGCGGTGAGGAAGATGATGGGTACGTGGGCTGTCTCGGGGTTGGACTTCAGCCTCTCTGCCATTGCAAACCCATCCATGCCGCCCATCATCACATCGAGAATCAGCAGGTCGAAGCGCGCCAGGTTCTTCTCCAGCGCCTCTTCTGCCGAGTATGCGGTGGCTACTTGGTACCCCTCGGTCTCAAGATTGAACTTCAGAATCTCGCAGAGGTCCTGCTCGTCGTCGACGACCATAATTCGAGCTTTGTTTTCTTCCATATCAGTTGTCTTTTTGATGGTGGCGCACGATAGGAGTATGCCACCTGTTATATATAGTGCAAAAGTATGAATTTTCGGGTTCTTCCTTGTCTCTTTTCCGTTAAAATTATGTGACAAATCACCATCTCCGCTCTCCCGTCGGCCATCCCCGTGGCGAGGGCGCGGACCGATGGCGCGCTACTTGCTCACGGGGCGGTCGATATACTTGCTGTATATCCTATAGTAGATGTCCATCCAGCCGTCGGTGAGCAGCCAGTTGAGCCGGTGAGCCAACTCCGGATGACGGTCTATAAACTCTACCACCTGGGGGTTGTATCGGGTGCCGGCATCGTGGCGGAACTCGTTGATTACGGTGTTGAATGTCTTCGGGTTCTTGTAGTTGCGGCCTATGCGCTCTGTGGCTGCCTGCAGGCAGTCGCTCAGGGTGAGTATGTCGATGAGCAGGCGGTAAGGCGAGCGGGTGTTGTCGAAGTCTGCAGGGTAACCTCCTTTGCCGTTGTACCACTTGTGGTGACCCAGAATGGCATCGTGGAATGGCGCCAGTCGTGGGTCGAGCTCCAGAAACCGCAGTCCGCGACGCGGATGCCCCTGTATAATTTTGCGCTCCATATCGGTGAGCGGTCTGAAGTCGTTGTTGACCACGGGAACCATGATAATCTTGCCCAGGTCGTGAAACTCTGCCGCCCTGCGCATGTATTCCACAAACAGCTTCTTGTGCTTGGTCACGCTGCGCGCGTTCTGACAGCCCAGATAGCCTACCAGCAGCTGCGGTTCTTCCTTTACCATGGCGCTGATGATGGTCGTGGCTATCTCCGCCACGTGCACCGAGTGGGCATAGGTGGGCAAGTCGGTGGTCACGATGAGCTCTTCGAGGAAGTCGACCCTCTCTTCGGGCTTCAGGTATCGCGTGATGCGCTCGTAGACGACCAGTGTCTTGAGCATCTTTACAAACTGGGTGGAGTGCTGGTCATCGTGGCGGTTTCTGAACGCCGTTACAATATGTCCGCACAGCTGTTTGACCGTACGGCGCTTCTCTCTGTAGGGGATTTCGGCAATGTCGTTGAGGTAGAGTATCGAGTAATACTGCTGGATGAAGTCCATGAACTCCTCGTCGTTGAGCCTTACGCCCTTTATCAGGTTCCAGTTGCGGGCATACCGGCTCTTGTAGGCGTCCAGAGCTTCCTTTGCGGTGATTTGTTGGAGCCTTACCTGCATGAGCAGCATGTTCATATACTGCTCGTCGTCCATGTTTTTCTTTTTCTTGTAGCTCTTTACCAGCTTGGTCATAAGCCATGTGGCCTCCTGGCTCTTCATCATGGTGCTGTCGTAGAGATACACGTTGCGTATCAGCAGCTCGTCCATCCTTTCTGCCTTGTTCTTCAGTCTCGCCATCATACTCGGAGAGATGTGGATGGTCGTGTCATTGAGCATGAGGCGCATGGTGCGCATGTTCGTGCGCAACTGTCTTACGGTCATTATCTTGCTGTTGAACCAAGCAAAGCTCGACAGGTTGTAAAGGGCTGTGACGCGACACTGCTTGTAGGCGGGAAAACGCTCGCTCTCCTTGCCGAGCACCGCTCTGAAGTGGTTGTATGACGTACGGAGCGTGGTGGTGTCGTTGTCGAGACTGAAGATGTGGAAATAGGCCACTCCCCGCCACAGGTGCAGCCAGTTGTCCATGCGCAGGCTGTCGGGCTGGTGGTCGCTGTAGCGTTGCATGGCGTCGCAGAGGGTGAGCGTGTTGAAGGGGTCGGCCTTGCCGGCTCTCAGATAATCCAGGGTGAAAGCTCTGATGAATTCGCTGTAGAGGCTGCGGTCGTTGAGCACCTCTCCGACGGTCACGGCGTGGTTGATGCTGTCGATAATCAGCCTGTTAGACAGGTTTATCTCATGGTTCTTCCTTGCCCGCACCTGTAGAAACCTCGTCCATTGGTCGTGGTCGCGTATCTGGAAGATGCTGTCATTGTAGCGGTTGTACTCCACGCGGTTTTGTGCCAATGTGCGAAACCACTTTCTGAATTCGTAGTGATGTGCGGGTGAGGCCGGCTGTGCCATGCACGCGATGGTGCAGACGATGGCGGCAAGCATGATGGATAGCCGTTTGCCGCTGTTACCCGATGACAGCCTTGCGGGGCGGTGGAAAATCTCGCAAGGCATAGATGGTATACACATCTTGTTATAATATTCTGTTCAAGTAAGACATTGTCTCTGTCTGATACCGCTGTGTGTCATTCATTATGCACACGACAATAACTATTGCAAATTTCGTCATTTATTCTGATATGGCAAATTATTTTTCTATAATTTCCATTGGTTTGCTGACAAAAAGTGGCGAACCCCTTGTCAGCACCGCCATTTAGGCGGTTTTCTCCTGCTTCTGGGCATCCATCGTGGCTGTTGCCGTGTTCCAGGCCGCGGTGGTGGAGGGCGGGGAGAGTAGGGTGCCGCTTGATGTAAGGTTTCCTCAGAGGCATGTAATTATGGATGCAGCCACCTTATAGTTGAAATCAAGGCACGAAACGAGTATATCCAGGTTTGCCGTCATCGTTTCATGCCTCGCAATTCTTATTTCGTGCTTCGCCACGAGGATGGTGTGGCCCTCGGCAGTATTTGCGCGGGTGAGCCCCCGCGCGGAGGCGGGCGTGGGGCGGGCAGAGGGCATCGCCGCTCCCTCCGCCCATAGCCGTGTGGGCACCGCCCCCATCGCCGCTGCCTCCGCGCGCCGCTCCCAGGTCGTCGTGACAATCGCCGTGATTACACCTTATTATATATATAGCGTGGCGCTGATGGCGCAGCTTCGGACTCTCATCGCCGAGATGCTATCTAAAAATTGCACAAAAGTTGCGCTTTGTGCACAGTTCGCGTAAGACTGTGCAAATTTTTTCTCTTTAATTTGCATAAGCTGTAAAATATTTGTAATTTTGCGCCGTATTTGCATTAAAATCAATATAATTAAATATATTTTTTATGAGTTTGAACATTGTTGTACTTGCAAAGCAGGTACCAGACACAAGAAATGTGGGCAAAGACGCGATGACCGCAGAAGGCACTGTAAACCGTGCCGCGTTGCCCGCTATCTTCAACCCCGAAGACTTGAACGCCCTTGAGCAGGCTCTGCGTCTGAAAGAGCAGAATCCCGGCAGCACCGTAGGTGTGCTCACCATGGGTCCTCCCCGTGCCGGCGAGATAATCCGTCAGGGCCTCTATCGTGGCACCGATACCGGATGGCTGCTTACCGACCGTCTGTTTGCCGGCGCCGATACCCTGGCTACCTCTTATGCACTGGCTACAGCCATCAAGAAGATAGGCAATGTAGATATCGTTATCGGAGGTCGTCAGGCCATCGACGGTGATACCGCCCAGGTAGGTCCTCAGGTAGCCCAGAAGCTGGGTCTCAACCAGGTGACCTATGCAGAGGAAATCATCAAGGTAGAAGACGGCAAGGCCACCATCCGTCGTCACATCGACGGTGGCGTGGAGACAGTCGAGGCTCCTCTGCCTGTAGTGGTAACGGTAAACGGAAGCGCTGCTCCCTGCCGCCCCTGCAATGCCAAGCTGGTGATGAAGTACAAGTATGCCACCTGTCCTATGGAGCGCAAGGGCGACGAGCCCTGGTCTGCTCTCTATGACGAGCGCCCCTATCTGACCCTCAATCAGTGGTCGGTAGCCGACGTCGATGGTGACCCCGGACAGTGTGGTCTGGCTGGCTCACCCACCAAGGTAAAGGCTGTAAAGAACATCGTGTTCCAGGCCAAGGAAAGCAAGACCCTTACAGCGAGCGACGCCGACGTCGAGGGTCTGGTAAAGGAATTGTTGGACGAAAAGATTATAGGTTAAGGATATGAACAACGTATTTGTATATTGCGAAGTCGAAGGCACACAGGTTGCCGAGGTTTCTCAGGAATTGCTTACTAAAGGCCGCAAGCTGGCCAACGAACTGGGTGTGGAGCTCCACGCTGTCGTTGCCGGTACAGGCGTCAAGGGCCAGGTGGAAGACCAGATTCTTCCCTACGGCGTTGACAAGTTGTTCGTGTTCGACGGTGAGGGGCTCTTCCCCTACACCTCGGCTCCCCATACCGATATCATGGTCAACCTCTTCAAGGAGGAGCAGCCACAGATAGCTCTGATGGGTGCAACCGTGATTGGCCGCGACCTGGGTCCCCGCGTGAGCTCATCACTCACATCGGGTCTTACAGCCGACTGTACCCAGCTCGAGATTGGTGACTATGACGACAAGAAGAGCGGCAAGCACTACGACAATCTGTTGTATCAGATTCGTCCTGCCTTTGGTGGTAACATCGTGGCCACCATCGTCAATCCCGACCACCGTCCTCAGATGGCCACCGTACGCTCTGGCGTGATGCAGAAAGCTCTCTACGAGGGCAACGCCAAGGGTGAGGTTGTCTATCCCGAGGTGAGCAAGTATGTCTCTGACGAGGCCTACGTAGTCAAGGTTCTCGACCGTCATGTCGAGGCTGCCAAGCACAACCTCAAGGGTGCCCCCATCGTGGTAGCCGGTGGTTACGGTGTAGGTAGCAAGGAAGCCTTCGACCAGCTCTTCCAACTGGCCAAGGAGCTGCATGGTGAGGTTGGTGCCAGCCGTGCCGCTGTCGATGCCGGATGGGTAGACCACGACCGCCAGATTGGTCAGACCGGTGTCACCGTTCATCCCAAGGTATATATCGCCTGTGGTATTTCCGGTCAGATTCAGCATATTGCCGGTATGCAGGACTCAGGCATCATCATCTCTATCAACAACGACCCCGAGGCTCCCATCAACAAGATTGCCGACTATGTCATCGTGGGTAACGTGGAAGAGGTAGTGCCCAAACTCATCAAGTATTACAAACAAAATTCTAAGTAAAGCCCCTCCCTGTCCCTCCCCAAGGGGAGGGTATCAAAGGGGGGATGGGTGTTGTTGATGAAAAAAGGTGATACAGCTTATGGATTTCAGGATGCTTCTCCCTGCCTTTATCCCATATTGAAGGCCTTTGCCAAGGAGAACCGCCGCCACTTGACTCCGTGTGAATCCTTGCTGTGGAACTATCTGAGAAGAACCAGCAGCTGTGGTTACCATTTTCGCCGGCAGCATATCATAGGCGATTACATTGTCGATTTTGCCTGTGTTGAGAAGAAACTTGTAATTGAAATAGATGGCGCTTACCATGCAGAGCCGCGCCAGGCGGCCGATGACAGTTTGCGGAGCGAATGGCTCGAGCAGAGAGGTTATGAGGTAATACGCTTTTCCAATAAACAGGTACTCCAGGAAATCGAGAATGTGCTAAGAGAGATAGACAATAGAATAAAAAACAAATAAACAGCCTTCATTTTCTACTCCCTCCCCTTGGGGAGGGTCGGGGTGGGGCTAATATAAGATTATGGCTAATTATTATACAGACCATCCAGAGATCGCGTTCCACCTGAACCATCCTCTGATGAAGCGCATCGTTGAGCTCAAGGAGCGCGACTATGCAGACAAAGACCAGTTTGCTGACGCCCCCGTCAACTACGAGGACGCCATCGAGAACTACAAGCGCATCCTGGATATCACCGGTGATGTGGCTGCTAACATTATCGAGCCTAACTCTGAGGATGTAGACCTTGAGGGTCCACACCTCGTTGACGGTCGCATGGTGTATGCCAGCAAGACCTTCGAGAACCTCGACGCTACACGCAAGGCCGGACTCTGGGGCATCTCTATGCCTCGTCGCTACAACGGTCTGAACATCCCCAACGTGGTGTTCTCTATGTTGTCAGAGGTTATCTCTGCTGCCGATGCCGGCTTCCAGAACGTATGGAGCCTCCAGAGCTGTATCGACACTCTCTATGAGTTCGGTTCAGAGGAGCAGCGCCAGAAGTATATTCCCCGTATCGCTGCCGGCGAGACCATGTCTATGGACCTCACCGAGCCCGATGCCGGTTCAGACCTCCAGCGCGTGATGCTCAAGGCCACTCAGGACGAGGACGGCACATGGCGCCTGAACGGTGTGAAGCGTTTCATCACCAATGGTGACTCTGATATCCACCTCGTGCTGGCCCGCTCGGAAGAGGGAACCAAGGACGGTCGTGGTCTGTCTATGTTCATCTACGACAAGCGCGACGGTGGTGTCACCGTACGTCATATCGAGCACAAGCTGGGTATCCACGGTTCACCTACCTGTGAGCTCGTGTACAAGAATGCCAAGGCTGAGCTCTGCGGCAGCACCCGTATGGGTCTTATCAAGTATGTGATGGCGCTGATGAACGGTGCCCGTCTCGGTATCGCCGCCCAGTCGGTAGGTGTAGAGCAGGAGGCTTACAACGAGGGTCTCGCCTACGCCAAGGAGCGTGCCCAGTTCGGTCAGAAGATTGTCAACTTCCCCGCCGTATATGACATGCTGTCACGCATGAAGGCCAAGCTCGATGCCGGTCGTTCGCTGCTCTATCAGACAGCACGCTATGTAGACATCTACAAGGCTCTCGAAGACATCGCCCGTGAGCGCAAGCTCACCGCCGAGGAGCGTGCAGAGATGAAGAAGTACACCCGTCTGGCCGACGCGTTCACTCCCGTTGCCAAGGGTATGAACTCCGAGTATGCCAACCAGAACGCCTACGATGCCATCAGCATCCACGGTGGTTCGGGCTTCATCATGGAGTACAAGTGTCAGCGCTTGTTCCGCGACGCCCGTATCTTCTCTATCTACGAGGGTACCACCCAGCTGCAGGTTGTGGCTGCTATCCGCTATATCACCAACGGCACCTACCTCGCCATCATGAAGGAGATGCTCGAGGCTGAGGTATGCGACTGCATGAAGCCTCTGCAGGCTCGTGTGGCCAAGATGGTAGAGCAGTATGAGGCTGCCATCAATGCTGTCAAGGACGCACAGAACCAGGAGGTTCACGACTTCCTCGGTCGTCGTCTCTACGACATGACCGCAGAAATCATCATGTCACTGCTTATCATCGAGGACGCCAGCCGCGCTCCCGAACTCTTCAAGAAGAGTGCCCACGTATATGTGCGCATGGCCGAAGAGAACGTACAGGGCAAGGCTGCTTACATCCAGAACTTCAAAGCAGAGGACCTCGCAGCCTTCCGCGCTGTCGAGACCGAAACAGCAGAGTAATCGGGTTATACATATTAAGTATAGAGGGCGTCACTCCTGTCATGGGAGTGGCGCCCTCGCTCTTTCTATACACCTTATTATATATATAGCAGCAGAGAAAGCCTCCCGAAACCTTTGCATATGTCAATATCTTTTATTAATATTGCAGTAGGTTAATCAACGGATGCTACTAATCAGACCCAATAACAAATGAAACGAATCTTATTGATGTCAGCCGCAGCTATGGCGTCAGCGGCACTGTCGGCACAGACGGTCAAGACGATGAGCGACTTGAGCCGGAACAGAAGTCGATGGCTATAAGCCTGAAACTCACCGGCAGACTATCGGCCGAGCCAAAGGGAGACTATCGCCAGATGCGCGACCTGTGTTTCCAAGTGCGTACAATCGACCTTGGCGATGCCCAAAGCACCGAGATTCCCAAGAACGCTTTCCACTCGCGCCACCAACTTCAAAATATCATCCTGCCCAAGGCGTTGAAAAACATCGGAACCCAGGCTTTCTTCGCCTGCGACAAACTGCAGGCTGTCACCATTCCCGCTTCGGTAGATACCATTGGCGCTGCCGCCTTCTCGGGATGCAAGAGCATGACAGAACTGACCATCGAGGGCGCGCCAGTGATAGGAGAGTATGCTTTCGCGCGTCTGTCGGGACTGACGACGGTGAAGGTAAACTCAATGACGCCGCCCAAGGCTTCGGTGTCTTCTTTCTACGGCATCGCGCCGGGCAGCGTGAGTCTTGTGGTGCCCAAGGGCAGCGAGAAGGCTTATATGAAGGCGGCTGGCTGGAGCCGTTTCTATGCCGAGCCGAGGCTTGCCAGCGAGGTAAGTGACCCTCGGCAGTGTCTCATCCCCATGCCGCAGGTGCTCACAATACAGAAGGGTGCCAAGACTCTGAACGTGCAGACTGCTTGGAATATCGTTGTTTCGCACAATGATGGTGCCGGCACTATATTAAATAATGAGGTGGAGCGTGCCCGCGAAATGCTCAGCAACCGCATCGGCAACATAGTGAATAGCCGTCAGCGTGGCTTGCAACTCCTCCTTGATATCGACCCTACACTTGCCGATGACGAGGCTTACACCATGGTCGTCGACTCTAAGGGCGTGAACATTATGGGTAAGACTCCCCGCGGTGTGTTCTGGGGACTGATGACTCTCGACCAGGTTTTGCGCGGCTCGGGCAGCAAGGAATGTGTTGACGCCATCCCGCAACTCACCATCAAGGATACGCCCCGTACTCACGTACGCGAGTTGATGGTAGATCCTGCCCGTACTTTCATACCTATAGACGAGCTAAAGGCGTTTATCCCCGAGATGGCCCGCTATAAGCTCAATGCCATCCACCTGCATTTGGTCGACGACCAGGCTTGGCGCATCGAGATTAAAAAATATCCCCAGCTCACCGAGCAGGCTTCCATGCGCTGGGGACAGGACGACTTGCTGATGCCCTACAAGGGCTATTACACCCAGGAGCAGATGCGCGACTTGGTGGAGTATGCTGCCAAGTATCATGTGGAGATTATACCCGAAATCGAGATGCCTGGCCATGAGGTGGCTGCCATCAGCGTGTTCCCCGAACTTACTTGCCATCAGCGTCAGGTTCCTATCCGCACCACTTGCGGTGTGTCCAACGAGCTGCTGTGCCCCGGCAATGCCTTCACCTATGAGTTTCTGGGCAATGTATTCCAGGAAATAGCCAACATCTTCCCCTCCAAGTATATCCATCTCGGCGGCGACGAGGCTGGCAACCCCGCCCTCGACTGCTGGACCGACTGCCCCAAGTGTCAGGCTCTGAAGAGACAGCTCGGCATTACCACCATCGACCGTTCGGAAAACTGGAAACTGCAGGGCTACCTGTTTGACCGTATCATCGGGCTTCTGCGCGATACCTACAACAAAACTCCCATGTTCTGGTACGAGACCGACTTCAAGAAGATTCAGCCTGGATGTGTCACCTTTGCCTGGCGAGACGGACTCACCGATAAGGCCCTTGAAGCCGCTGTGAACAACAACGCACGCATAATGCTTTGCCCGGGCGAACACTGTTACTTCGACTATCCCATGGCCAAAGGCGATATGCCAGAGGTAAACTGGGGTATGCCCGTTACATCGCTCGAGGCTACTTACTCTATTGACCCGTCGTGGGGCAGAGACCAGAGCTTCGAGGACAACAACCTCTTTGGTGTTGCCGGAACGCTGTGGAGTGAGTGCATCACTTCGCCCGAACGTATCTACTATCAGGCTTATCCGCGCGCGATTGCTCTTGCCGAGGCTGGATGGACACGCAACAAGCCTTCTTATGGCAACTTCCTCGTGCGTCTGAAACCTACCGCAAAGGATATGATGAGGCGTGGCGTTACTTACTCACTCGAATACTAATGGCGTTACTGTCAGGATAAATCTCTTCACTCTAAACCACAAAGGGCTGATACTCCTCGCGAGGTATCAGCCCTTTGTGGTTGCCTTTGTTTGGGTTATAAGAGCCATAGCCATAAGCCAAGACAGCCTGTTTGCAGACAGCATAATTATCATATCCCCTATACCTTATTATATATATGCCCCTGCCAGCCTGCGGTCATGGCTGGGACGGCGGCCGACGTTGCACTTTTTTCTCACATTATTGATGGAAAGTTGTCCGATGTCGCAAAAAAAGAGTATATTTGCATCAGATAGACAAGTATGACCCATGAGCAGCTCACTGATAGACAGACAGACCGTAGAGAAGATTAAAGATGCGTGCAATATCGTTGATGTAGTTTCCGAATTTGTTACCCTCCACAAGAGTGGGGCCAACTACAAGGGTCTCTGTCCCTTCCACAATGAGCGCACTCCCTCCTTCTTCGTTTCTCCTGCCCGTGGCACTTGCCACTGCTTTGGCTGCGGCAAGGGCGGCAACTCCGTGACCTTTATCATGGAGCATGAACAGATGACCTATCCCGAAGCTCTGCGCTGGCTTGCAGCCAAGTATCACATCGAGATACAGGAACGCGAGATGACCGACGAGGAACGCAAGCAGCAGAGCGAGCGTGAGTCGATGTTCATCGTCAACGAGTGGGTCGCCAAATACTTCGAGAGCCAGCTCCAGACTGATGGCGAGGGCACTGCCTATGGTCTGGCTTACTTCCGCAGCCGTGGTTTCCGTGACGACATCATCGCCAAGTTCCGTCTGGGCTACGACCTGCAAGACCGCTTTGCGCTCGCCCGTCGTGCCAAGAGCGAAGGCTATCAGGCAGAGTTTCTCCTCAAGACCGGCATCTGCTACAAGACCGACCGTGGCGACCTCATCGACCGATACGCCGGCAGAGTCGTTTTCCCGTGGATTGGACTCAGCGGCAAGGTCGTCGGCTTTACCGCCCGTGTGCTCGACCAGCGTACCAAGGGCGTCGAGAAGAAGTATGTCAACTCGCCCGACTCCGAGGTTTACCACAAAGCCAGTCTGCTCTACGGCATCTACCAGGCCAAGAAGGCCATCGCCAAGCTCGACCGCGTCTATCTCGTCGAGGGTCAGGCCGACGTCATCTCCATGTACCAGGCCGGCATCGAGAACGTGGTCGCCGGTTCGGGCACCGCCCTCAGCTTTGCCCAGATACACATGCTGCACCGTCTCACCTCCAATATCACTCTCATCTATGATGACGACGAAGCCGGACTCCATGCCGCCCTCAAGGGCACCGACATGCTGCTCTCCGAGGGTATGAACCTCAAGGTGCTGCTGCTGCCCGACGGCGAAGACCCCGACAGCTTCGCCCGCAAGCATACGGCTGAAGAGCTCAAGCAGTATATCGAGCAGCACGAGACAGACTTCATCCAGTTCAAGACCAACCTGCTGCTCAAGGATGTCACCGACCCCATCAAGCGCACCGAAGCCATCAACTCTATCGTGAAGAGCATCTCGCTCGTGACCAACCCCATACTCCGCGACACCTACGTGCAGAGCTGCGTGGCACGCACCGGTGTGGCCGAGGCAACCCTTATCAACACCATGAACCGCTTCATCCGCGAGCAGAAGGAGAGCAAAAACTCTGAAGCCCGCCGTGAGCAGGAAGCGCCTCAGGTGGTCACCCCCACCAATGTGATGGCTGCCCCC
Organism: Prevotella sp. P4-67; assembly: GCF_002251325.1. Lineage (NCBI taxonomy): Bacteria > Pseudomonadati > Bacteroidota > Bacteroidia > Bacteroidales > Prevotellaceae > Prevotella > Prevotella sp. P4-67. The sequence continues at coordinate 11,952 of NZ_NPJL01000066.1, read as the reverse complement.
GCGTCGTCGGTCTCTCCGCAGGAGAAGGTAGAGCGTATGCTTGCCCAGATGATTGTGCGCGATGGCAGCAAGGTGGCTTTCCGCAATATCCCTGCCGCCGGCGATGCCACCATCGACCTCACCGTGGCGCAGTACATCTACTATGATTTGCAGGCCGACCATCTCGCGCTGTCCAATCCCCTTTACGCCCGCATCCTCGACGACGCCTTCCGGCATAGCGCCGACGAGGGCTTCGACTCCCTCCAATACTTTGTCCACCACTCCGACATTGACATCTGCAAGGTGGCTGCCGAACTGAGTGTCGACCAGCTGCAGCTCATCAAGAACGAAGAGCCCAAGAAAAAGCTCACCGCTGACGAGGTCAAGGCTCTGCAGCTCGAGGCCGAAGAGCGGCTCCGTGTCGATACCGTCCATCTGCTGCTCGACTTCCGCATGGACTATACCGAGCGCCGCCTGAAGCAGCTTGGCGACGACATCAATGCGGCGGTCAGCGACCCAGCCCGTATGACCAGCCTGCTCAAGGAGTATGCTGACATGCAGAAAGTGCGCAATGCCTATGCACAGAAATTAGGCAATAACATCATCAGATAAACGCCTATGAGTTACGGTTTTCTTGTCTTTATTCTCTTGGCTTCTATCGTTGGTGCCGTAGTGAGATACTATTATCAGAAATACATTGGTTCCAAGTTGGAGATGTTCAAGCTCGAGAACATCAATGCCCAGACCAATCTCGAGGTGGTCAGCGACACCCTGCGCAAGATGATTTGCACCTACGCCTGGACCAAGGAGGGCGAGTCCAATGTCTGTCATTTCGACTACCAGGGTGCCCACTTCAGTATCGAACTTACCGACAATGACCCTTTCACCCAACTCTCATTATATTACATCCATCTCGTGTCGTTGGAAGACATCAACGTCGTCCGCGCGGTATGCAACAAGTATTCCTCCACCAAGAACCCGTTCAAGGTGGTCTATTCCGTCAATCAGGAACACCACGGTGCCGCTGTCCACATCATCTGTAGCCTTCTTCTCAATGAGGTCAACGCCCATGAATTGCTGACGAAGGTCATGGCGCAGATGTTTGAGATGAGGCGGTTGGTCGTGGCCGAAATCGAGAGCGAGACCCAGAAGGCTCGCAGTGTCGATTGTGCCGATTACGAAGTTGCCACAGTCGAGTGGGGTGGAGAGTTGGAACTGCTCCACGAACTCGAGATAGACCGCCAGCCTGCCGTCTTCAGTCACCACGAGGCTGCCGCCCATCCCGTCATCACCCCTCGTGCGCTCCTTGCCACCATGTTTGGCATCACCGATAGCCATATCGACTCGCTTTCCGCCTGGACCAACGACGAAACCCACATCCACATGGGCGAGGACGACGATATTGCCAATTTCCCCCTCTCTGCGTTGCTTATTGCCGATGGCAAGTTTGTCCACAGTTGGGTTGGCGTCGAACTTACCTATCATGACGACAGCGGCGATGGCGTCAGTCACAATCTTGGCATCCATCTGGATTCCGAGATGACTACCCCGTCGGTGCTCTATTATCGCGTGACCCTCACGCTGATGCCTGTGTTCGTCCCGCCGGTAGTAAGCCCCGTCCTGCTACCCAAACCAGGCGACTGTCATACGTTTGTGGCTGGCTATGAGCTTGTACCCACGAAGCAGCAGACCGACGCCATCAACTACCAGTGGCACGAAGCCCGCGAGAAGTTCAAGTCTGGCGGCGAGAGCCAGCTCACCGCTACCCAGCGGGTGCTTGCCCATTGCGAGCAGCCCGACTTGGCACAGTACATCTACCTGGGTCGCCAGCGTTATCTCGAACGCCGCTTCTTTGATGCCCTCTCCCCGCTCGGTGCAGCCTATGAGCGTTACGCCGCCCGCTGCGACCAGATGGGCGCCGACGAGCGTCGCAGCTATTATGAGGTGTGCTATCTCCTTGGCAGTTGCTATTATCATCTGCGCCGTTTCGAGATAGCCCATTTCTATCTCTTCCAGACCCTTTCCATCAACAACCTGATATACACCATGCAGTATGTCAACTGTATGGTGAGCATGGGCAACTGTGATGCCTTGCGCTTCATCGACTCCTCGTTTGCCAATCTGAAGCGCTCGATGGACATGGGCAGCCTCAACAGCAACTGTCTCAACTTCTATTACTTCCTCCAGCGCCGCAAGGTTGAGTTTCTGCTCAACGCCCACCGCGTCGACGAGGCCGAGCAGTTGTTGCACACCATGCTCGACGGCAATCCCAACAGCGACTTTGCCATCGAGCGACTCGCCGAGATACAGAAAGAAAAAGAGAAACTATGACATCGATTATCCTGTGGACGTTGCTTGCCATCGACATTGTTCTGGTGATAATGGCGCTGGTCAAGGTGTTGCTCGAAGAGCTGCAGCCCTTCAAGGCAATGTTCTGGGTGATGACCATCATCTTCGTGCCCATTCTGGGATTGGTGCTTTTCTTCTTTTTCGGCAAGAACCTCCACAAGAAGCGACTCCTCAGCGACCGCACCCATATGCTCATCGCCGAGCGCATCTATCAGGGGTTTACCGCCCAGGACGACCTGGTTATCCCAGCCCGCCATGAGCGCGTCATCAACTTCTTCGCCCGCCTTACCCTGGCGTTTCCCTTCAAGAACAATCGCATTGAGATACTCTCCGAGGGCTCCGATTTCTTTCTCAACCTCCTTCACGACATCGGTCAGGCCCAGAGCCATATCCATCTCATTACCTATATCTTCACCGACGATGCCTTGGGCCGTCTCGTTGCCGATGCCCTCATCGACAAGGCCCGCGAGGGTGTCGAAGTGCGCGTCATCTACGACGATGTGGGCAGTTGGGAGACCAGCAACCGTTTCTTCGAGCGTTTGCGTGGTGCCGGTGTCGATGTCGTGTCTTTCATGCCCGTGCGTTTCCCTGCCTTTACCGGCAAGGTCAACTACCGCAACCACCGCAAGATATGCGTCGTCGACGGCAAGGTGGGCTATATCGGCGGCATGAACCTCGCGCTGCGCTATGCCAAGGGCGGTCGTGGCCGCGACTGGTGCGATACCCACCTCCGCGTTTGTGGTGCCGTCGTTTCTTCACTCCAGCGCTCCTTTATCGATGACTGGTATCTCGTAGACCATTCCATTCTGCGCGACGACAAGTACTATCCAGCCCCCACTGTCGAGCCCAACGACTGCTTGGCACAGGTCGTGCTGAGCAGCCCGCTTCTTCCCTGGAACGGACTGATGCAGGGCTATGTCAGCCTCATCTACGAGGCGCGCAAGTATGTCTACATCGAGACGCCGTATTTCATTCCGCCCCAGCCCGTGCTTATGGCGCTCACCACCAAGGCTCTCGCCGGCGTCGATGTCTGCGTGATGCTGCCCGAGCATGCCGACCGCTGGTTTGTCGAGCACGCCGCCCGCTCCTATATAGACCGTGCCCACGATGCCGGAGTCAAGTTCTACCTCTACCAGCCAGGCATCAACCATTCCAAGTTGCTCATCATCGACGATATGGTCTGCTCCTGTGGCTCCACCAATATCGATTTCCGTAGTTTTGAGAACAATTGCGAGTCCAATCTTTTCATCTACGACACCGAGATGGCGCTCCGCATGAAGCATCTGTTCCTTGGCGACCTCGCCCATTGCAGTCCCCTGGACGAGAACTACCTTTTCCAGCACCACACCATCCATCAGCGCCTCGCCGACGGCGTAGTGCGTATGTTCTCGCCACTGATGTAGACCCTGTTGCCGCGGTAATCACCGGCAGATGTTGCCTATAGCGTAAAGCGGATAGATGAGGATATCGTCAAATTCGCCGAAGTTCTCCAGAGATGTACGGATGCCTTTGTCCAGTTGCTTGGCATCCATGAAGATGCGCATGCTCTGCATCGTGCCACGTACTCCGGCTTTTACTTCTATCGGATATATTCTTCCTTTGCGTGAGACTACGTAGTCCACCTCTGCATTGGAGTTCTTTTTCTCCCTGTGCCAGCAATAGAGATTGTCATTCAGGTATGGCGGGCGGCTCTTCACCAGTTCGTCGCCTACAAATACCTCTGCCAGAGCCCCTCGGTTTACGAGTTTGATGTCGTCTGAGACGAGTATGTCCGTCAAGTCGAGTTCGAGAGTCCGTTGCAGCAACCCCGTATCCATAAAGATATATCTTTTGTATTTTTCTTTGGCTTCAGCATACAGCGGCACACCGTTGCTGTCGGTGTGTACCACTGTATAGATGAGTCCCGCCATGCAGAGCATGTCCAACGCTTCCTTCACTACAGGGGTGCGATAGTCGCTGCCCACTTGTGTATATACAAATTTGCCTTGTCCCTGCAGGGCTACCGACCGCAGTACGTCTCTCAGCACGTTGACGGGAATCTTCTCGTGATATTTCTTGAAATCATCCTGATACGAAATCATCAGTTCGCTCAATATCTGCTGACATTTCAGCATGCTTCCAGTCTCCACATAACGGGCCACACACTCGGGCATGCCACCGATGACGAGAAATACCCTAAGGTATTCCAGCGCCTTGGCGTGGATGAGCTCGGGTAATGGGTCTTCCGGCGTAGCTTGGACCACCATGTCGGCGAGCGTGCGTTTGTCGAGCGCCCATAAGAACTCCTGGAAACTGAACGAATACATAAACAGCGAGCGTATTCGTCCTACTCCGAATGACGGCAGGTCTCTCAGCGCAAACTCTAACAGCGAACCGGCGGCGATGACATGGAGCAGAGGCATCTTCTCATAAAAGTATCTCAGCCTGTTGATAGCGGCAGGACATGCTTGTATTTCATCGAAAAACAGCAGCGTGTTGCCCTCTTCGATGGGAGTGTCCAGTATCACAGACAGTTGCTGGCAGATTTGCTGCGGACTATATCCCTTTTCAAAGAGGGTATGCAAATCCTGCCTATCGTTCAGGTCTATCTCCACATAATACTTGAACCGCTCGCCCAGATGGCGCACGGCTGAAGTCTTGCCCACTTGGCGCGCGCCGCGCAGCAGTAGCGGCTTGTGATTTTCGCTTTCGCTCCAATTCTTCAGTTCTCCGTCAATGGCTCTTTCCAAGTATTTCATCTTCTCGTCTTTTTTTGTTTTCGTGATGACTGTTTGCGCGCAGACCTTGACAGTCAGTATGGTACAAATAGTTATCTCTGCGCCTATCTTATGCAAAGATAGTGCAAGCCGAACGCCATAAGCTTGCTTAATGGCTGAGGTGCCGCCTATCTTATGCAAAGATACGAACTTTTGCAGAAATAGGCACCTTAAAACCATATTTTTTTACAAAAATAGGCATCATAGAAATGGCATTTTTTGTAAAAATAGGCACCTTAGAAACCGTGTTTTTTGCAAAAATAGGCACCTAAGGACGAATTTTCATGCCCTTGGCGATGTTTTTGATGACCTTTGCGACCGCCGTGGCTTGCTTTGGAAGCGTGGAGATGACGCTTGAAGGTTTAATAATCGTTAAAGTTAAGCGGCATAAGTGCCATTCTATCCGAAATAGCCGTAACTTAGCACTGTTATTCACCATTCTAAAGAAAGGATAAGATATGATGACAATCAGACAAGTAGCCCGTTGCCCCATCTGCGGCAACATCGTAGAAGTATTGCATGCTGGCGCCGGCACGCTCGTGTGCTGCGGACAGCCCATGCAGCTGCTCGAAGCCAACACCACCGATGCCGCCCAGGAGAAGCACGTGCCCGTAATCGAGCGCGTCGACGGTGGTTACCGCGTCACCGTAGGTAGCGTCGAGCATCCCATGACCCCCGAGCACTACATCCAGTGGATAGAGCTGCTCACCGATGAGGGCGTATTGCGACGCGAACTCACGCCGACCGACCGTCCCGTCGCCCTCTTCCAGACCACTGCCCACGTTACCGGAGCCCGCGAATACTGCAATCTGCATGGTCTCTGGGCTGCAAAAATGTAAGTTTTGTGCCTTGCACATATCATTTATTGGCGCCACACACCCCTTAATCGGAGTTTTTTGTCTAACTTTGCATTCGTATGAATATCAAGAGAGGCAGCAACTTGCTTTTGGGCGGATGTGTGGCGCTGCTTGTGGTGCTATGCTGGCTCAGTATCAGTGCGCCGATGCGTTTCGACGCCCAACGCCACCAGCGTGAGCAGGCCGTGATAGGCTGCCTGCTCCAGATACGTGCAGCCCAGGAAGCCTATCATACCGCCCACGGCACCTACGCACCATCTGTCGACTCGCTTGTCGGCGCCCGGCTGCTCACGCCCACTGCCGCCGTCATCCCCCACAGCGGCGGCCGTAAGTTTGAGATACGCACGGCGGTGGCCACCGGTGCCTCGGGAGCAGCCGTCAGCCTCATGGAGTGTGGAGCCACCTACGACGACTACCTCCAGGGGCTCGATCCACAAGAGATAGAGCGCCTCACGCGCGAAGCCAATGACAACGGCAAATTTGCCGGACTGAAAATAGGAGACCTCACAACACCTGACAACAATGCTGGAAACTGGGAATGAAACAATGAAGCAACCGCGGATGACACTCCGCATCAGCGACACGTCGCTCGCCTTTGCCATAGCCGACAAGACGGCAGTCAAGGGCGTGGCTTACGAGACCTATACCGTTAGGAGCGGCATCTCGATAGCAGCTAACCTGCGCGAGGCGTTCCGCCAGTCCCAACTGCTCTCTCACCCTACGGGCAGAGCGCAGGTAATGCTGTCGGCACCCACCATGATTGTACCTGTAGAGGAGTTCGACGAGGCCAAGGCCGAGACCCTCTATCGCTACAGCTTTGCCGCCCAAGCCAATACGGAGGTAATCTGCAGCGTGCTGCCCCAGCTCAATGCCGTCGCCATCATGGCCATCAACCGCGACCTCAAGGCGGTCATCGACGACCATTATGCCGACGTCATCTACATGCCTGTCGAGCAACCCGTGTGGAGCTATATGCACCGTCGCGCCGAGACCCATCTCTGCCGCCGCCTTTATGCCTACTTCCACGATGGCTGTGTGAGCATTTTCGCCTTCGACAAGCACCGTTTCCGCTTCTGCAACACCTACTCTGCCACCCGCGCGCAGGACAGCGTCTACTATATGCTCTACGTGTGGCAGCAGTTGCAGATGGATGCCGACAAGGACGAGCTCTACATCGCGGGCGCCCCTGTCGATAGCGACGAGATGATGACCTCTCTGCACCGTTATCTGCGCAAGGCTTACACCATGAGCCCCTCGGCAGAGTTCAACCGTGCACCTATCACCGAAATCAAGGGCATTGCGCTCGATGTAGTTACACTTTATATGCGAGGAAGATGAGAATTATCACAGGAATATATAAGGGACGCCACTTCGATATACCACGTTCGTTCAAGGCGCGACCCACTACAGACTTTGCCAAGGAGAATATCTTCAATGTGCTCAATGGATATATAGACCTCGACGGTGCCATGGCGCTCGACCTCTTTGCCGGCACGGGCAGCATATCGCTCGAGATGCTGTCGCGAGGCTGCTCCCAGGTGGTCAGTGTCGAGGCCGACCGCGACCATGCCAACTTCATCCGCCAGTGCATGACCAAGCTGGGCACCGATGCCAACGTGCTCATCCGCGGCGATGTGTTCAGGTTTATCAAGAGTTGCTGCCAGCAGTTCGACTTCATCTTTGCCGACCCGCCCTATGCCCTTGACAACATCGACACCATCCCCGACCTCATCTTCGAGCACAATCTGCTCAAGCCCGACGGCATCCTCGTCGTAGAGCATGGCAAGGCCAACAATTTTGTGTGCCATCCGCGCTATCTGGAGCATAGAGTCTACGGCAGCGTCAACTTCTCCATCTTCAGATAGTCCCTTCCGCCATCATTCCATCCTATATACAAGGAGCACCACCATCACGGGTAGTGCTCCTTTTTGCTTGGCTGCCGCCGCTGTTTTTCACGCTGCTTTGGCCGTTGTTCCAAGTGGCTGTAGACCAATGATTCGGCGTCGTCGTGACCATCGCTGTCGGCTCGTAACGGAAGAAACGAGGGCTCGTGCCAATTGATACGTGGGCTCGTTTCTTATGTCACGAGCCCACGTGCCTTATGTCACGAGCCAGCCACGACCCTCTCCACGGCGCCGGGAGTGGCTGCGAGTTTTTCCGCCCTGACCAAAAAACTTGCATCCCTTGGTCGGCGTCTCGCCTAAAATGATTACTTTTGTCATCACTATGACTATCGACGAATTTATCTCACGCGTGGAGCAGCAGATGGGCTTCAGCCCCACCGCCGACCAGCATCGGGCTGTCACAGAGATAGCCCGCTTTCTCGCTTTCCGTCACGACCATGCCGTGATGGTGATGCGCGGTTCGGCGGGTACGGGCAAGACCACCCTCACTGCTGCCCTGGTGCGCATGCTCGCCAGCCTCCGGCAGAAGATGGTGCTCCTGGCACCCACCGGGCGAGCCGCCAAGGTGCTGTCTCACTACAGCGGCATGGCAGCCTTCACCATCCACCGCAAGATATACCGCGAGCGCTCCGTGGCAGCGGGTGGCGGCGTCTTCAATCTCAACGACAATCTCCATGCCGATACCCTCTTCGTGGTCGATGAGGCTTCGATGATAGCCAACGAGGGCTTGGGCGAGAGCGTCTTTGGCTCGGGCTGTCTGCTCGACGACCTTATCACCTATGTCTATGGCGGGCGCAACTGCCGGCTCATGCTTATCGGCGACACCGCCCAGCTCCCGCCTGTGGGCGAGGAAGAGTCTCCGGCGCTCGCTGCCGAGGTGCTCCAGGGCTATGGACTCTCGGTCTTCCAAGCCGACCTCGACGAGGTGGTAAGACAGGCTGGAGAGAGCGGAATACTCTACAACGCCACCATGATACGCACCATGATTACCCACGACGCCATGACCCAGTTGCCGCGCATACGTCTGCAGGGTTTTGCCGATGTCAGCGTGGTGCCCGGCAACGAACTCATCGAGGCGCTCAGCCAGAGCTACCACCATGTAGGCGTCGACGACACCATCGTCGTGACCCGCTCCAACAAGACGGCGCGTATCTACAATCTCGGCATACGCTCCACCATCCTCGACCGTGGCGACGACCTGCTCTCCTCGGGCGACAGGCTCATGATAGTCAAGAACCATTATCTCCCGCCTGCCTCTGTCCAGGGTGAAGACCGTCCGCCCTTTGCCTTCATTGCCAATGGCGACTGCTGTCGCGTGGTCAAGGTGCGCCGTCAGCGCGAGATGCATGGTCTCAACTTCGCCGACGTGTGGCTCCAGTTCCCCGACTACGATAACTATGAGTACCAGTCTACCGTAGTCCTCGACAGCCTCTCTACCGATGCGCCTGCGCTCACCCGCGAGCAGAGCGACCAGCTCTATCAGCGCGTGCTCGACGACTATGCCGACCTGCCCCGCAAGGCCGACCGCATGGCTGCCATGCGCCAGGACCCTTACTTCACCGCTCTGCAAATCAAGTTTGCCTACGCTGTGACCTGCCACAAGGCCCAGGGCGGACAGTGGGCTCATGTCTATATCGACCAGGGATATATGACCGACGACATGCTTACTCCCGATTATATCCACTGGCTCTATACCGCCTTCACCCGAGCCCGTGAACGCGTCTTCCTCGTCAACTGGCGCGACGGCCAGATAGAGACATAGCCCGCGCGGTGCGGGCTATGTCGTGAGATTACTTGCGGTCTTTCTCTCTGATTTCCACTCTTCTTATCTTGCCCGAGATGGTCTTGGGCAGCTCGTCCACAAACTCGATGATGCGCGGGTACTTGTACGGCGCGGTCTCGCGCTTCACGTGCTGCTGCAGTTCCTTGACGAGGGCATCGCCCGCCTTGTCCTTCCAGTCGCGCGCCAGCACTACGGTGGCCTTGACCACCATGCCTCTCACCTCGTCGGGCACTCCGGTGATGGCACACTCCACCACAGCCTCGTGGGTCATCAGTGCGCTCTCTACCTCGAAGGGCCCAATGCGGTAGCCACTCGACTTGATGACATCGTCTATGCGGCCTTCAAACCAGTAGTATCCGTCATCGTCGCGCCATGCCATGTCGCCGGTGTGGTAGAGTCCGTCGTGCCACGCCTGGTGGGTCATCTCCTCGTCGCGATAGTAGCACTTGAAGAGTCCATAGGGCTTGTGATCGCCCACCTTGATGCAGATTTCTCCCTTCTCTCCGTCCTCACACTCCGAGCCGTCGGCCTTGAGCAGACGGATGTCGTATTGCGGGTTGGGCTTGCCCATGCTGCCGGGCTTGGGCGTGTTCCAGGGGAAGGTGCCGAGGGTCATGGTGGTCTCGGTCTGCCCGAAACCCTCCATCATGCGTATGCCGGTGAGCTCGTAGAACTTCTGGAACACTGCAGGTTCGAGCGCTTCGCCCGCGGTGGTACAGTACTTGAGCGAGGAGAGGTCGTAGCGCGTGAAGTCTTCCTGTATCATGAAGCGGTAGATGGTGGGCGGCGCGCAGAACGAGGTGATACGGTATTTCTCTATCTGCCTCATGATTTTCTCGGCAGTGAACTTCTCGTGGTCGTAGACGAAGACCGTGGCGCCGGCAAACCACTGGCCGTAGAGCTTGCCCCACACGGCCTTGCCCCAGCCTGTATCTGCCACGGTGAGGTGTATGCTGTCTGCGTTGAGGTTGTGCCAGAACACACCTGTGGCCAGGTGGCCTAAGGCGTAAAGGTGGTCGTGGGCCACCATCTTGGGCTCGCCGCTGGTGCCGCTGGTAAAGTAGATGAGTAGCGTGTCGTCGTTGGTGTTGACATGCTCTGGGCGCACAAAGGCAGGCGTCTTGTCCCACTCTTCGTTCCAGCAGTGGAAGTCTGTGGGCACGGCTTTGCCCAGTTCGGTGTCAGAGTTTACGGCGACGAGCACCTCGACCGTGGGGCTCTCGGCGAGCGAGGCATGTACCTGTGCGGTCACGTAGTCATCGTTCACGCAGACGATGGCCTTGATGCTTGCCCGGTTGTTGCGATACACGATGTCGTGGGCGGTAAGCATGTGGGTGGCGGGTATGGCCACGGCTCCTATCTTGCTCAGCGCCAGCATGGCGAGCCACCACTGGTAGTGGCGCTTGAGTATCAGCATCACCATGTCGCCCCTCCCTATGCCAAGGCTCTGCAGATAACTCGCTGCCTGGTCGGTCTGCTCCTTGAGTTGGGCAAAGGTAAATCGTTTCTCTTCACCCCGCTCGCTGGTCCAGAGCAGCGCCAGCTTGTCGGGAGCCTCTTCGGCCCATGCGTCCATTACGTCGTAAGCAAAGTTGAAGTCCTCCTTGGTCTTGAACTTCAAGTGCTCCTTAAAGTCTTCCTCTGAAGTGAAAGTGGTCTGTGCTAAGAATCTTTCTATCATAATCGTAGCGTTGTTGTTATCCTGGGTGAAAACTTAAAAGATGATGGCGAGAAATCTTACCTTACTCTCGCCCAACGTGCGCATGCCGTGGGGCTGTGTCGAGTCGAAGATGATGCTGTCGCCCTCGTGCAGCGTGAGCGTCTTCTTGCCGATGGTGAGCTCCATGTCGCCCTCGAGCACCATGTTGAACTCCTGCCCGGCGTGGTTGTTGGTCTCGATGGGCGTGTCGGCGGGCTTTGGCTCCACGGTGACGATGAATGGGTCGGCCTTTCTGCCTCGAAACCCACTTGCCAATGACTCGTACTGGTAGGCTTTGCGTCTCTCCACGCTCAGTCCTTTGCCTTTGCGGGTGAGGAAGTATGAACTCATGTGCGGTTCTTCACCAAACATGAGCACGTCGAGTGGTATATCATACTTCAAGGCTATCTTCTGCAGATTGCTCACATGCAGCTCGCTCTCGGCGTTCTCCATGGCGAGATATTCGTCGGTCGTGATGCCGCAGGTGTTGGCCATTTCCTCTACCGTGATGTCGAGCACGTCTCTCAGCCCTTTCAGGCGTTCACTGATTTGCTTGATTGCTTCGTCCATATTTGTCTTGTTGCTTTGGTTGATATGCTTGTTGATGGTGGGGGTGAGCGATGGG
>NZ_NPJL01000065.1:0-102901 GCF_002251325.1 Prevotella sp. P4-67 | reverse complement strand
CTGCTGTGGTCTGGAGTCTATGGATGGTCAGCCAGTGGTTGTCGCTGCCGTCGGCGGGGCGATGGCGGGCGGGACGGAGGCGTGGGGTAGCGGGGGCTATTTCTTGGTCTTCACGCTGCCGTTCTTTCCCAGCACGAGGGTGGTGGCTTTCAGACTGCGCTTGGTATGGTCGAAGATGGTGGACGGATTGATGCGCACGCCACGGTACTTGACCTCGAAGTGCAGGTGCTCGGTGGTGGCCCGGCCCGTGCGCCCCGTGAGTCCGATGACATCGCCAGCCTTGACCTTGTCGCCTACCTTGACCAGATTCTTGTACTGGTGGGAGTAGAGCGTCTCAAAACCGAAAGCGTGGCGGATGATGATGCAGTTGCCGTAGCCCGAGAAGGGGGCTGAGCGGGTGACGACGCCGTCGAAAGCAGCCACGATGTTGTCTTTGGGCTTGGTCTTGAGGTCTACGCCACTGTGGCGCCGTCTGCCGCCATAGGGGCTGATGACCTTGGCACCCGGGAGCGGGTAGGCCCAGTGCTCCTCCTCTATCTGGGTAAGGTCGAGCTCGAAGCTGCTGCTGTTTTCAAACGGGTTGGTTTCCTCGTCGGGGTCGAGGGTCAGTCCGCGCTTCTCGTTGCTCTCTCCGTCGATGTGGGTTATACGGATATTGGCGCCGCGCTTCTCGAACGCCAGCACCTGACGGTAGAGTCGGTGGTTGCGGGCATTGACGATGGTGGCGGGGTTGACGCGTGAGCCGTTGACCATGATGAAGAAGCGGCAGAGACCCTGCTCGCCGTCGTTGCCGATGATGGCGATGGTCTGTCCGGCCTTTACCGTCTGTCCGCTCTGCACCAGGTTCTGCGCATTGTTTTCATAGACAGTCTCCAGACCATTGTCGTGGCGTATCACGATGACATTGCCGTGGCGGTCCATCTTTCGCGCGAGTCGTACGCAGCCGTCAAACATGGCCTTGACGGCATCGCCCTTCTTGGAGGTGATTTCCAGCCGGTCTTCCTTGTCAGAGAGCGTAGCCTTGCCCACGGGCAGCGGGAAGCTGTAGGCTCGGTCGCCCATGCTGGTGAAGTCGATGCTGAAGGCTTTGCTCTTGTCAAAGAGTCCGGGGGTGCTGATACTTATCTGCTGGGTTTCGGCTGGGGTGAACTTGATGTTGGCTGGGGTGGATGCCGACAGCAATGTCGCCAGCAGGGCCCATGTCAGTGTATGCTTGATGTTCATATATATAAAGGTAGACTTTTAGGAGTAAGGGTTAATGGTCGGGGTGTGGGATGTCATTGCATCAGGATGCCAGTGTAGATGCGTCCGGAGTCGATGCCGAGACGGCGCGCCGAGAAGTAGTCGTCGGCATGGTCGAAGGTACAGATGCCGGCATGGTGGATATGCTCGGGCGCCACGCCGCAGCCGATGAGCTCCCGGATATTGATGCCGGGCAGGTCAAGGTGCCACTTGGTGTGCCACTCGGCGGTCTCGGTGAGGTCGAAGCCGGCCTGCAAGAACTGGTCGTAGACCTCCTGTCCCACTTCAAAGTTGGCGAGCGAGATGCCTGGTCCTACCACGGCGAGCAGCCTGTCGGGGGTGGTGCCGTAGTGGAGCTGCATGGCCATGACGGCACGCTGGCAGATGCGCTGCAGGGTGCCGCGCCATCCGGCATGGATGGCGGCGGTGGCGCGGGCCACGGGGTCGTAGAGCAATACAGGGATGCAGTCGGCGGTGGAGACTCCGATGCACACGCCGGTCATCGAGGTCGTCACCATGTCTACTCCGTCGAGTATCTTGTCGCGCACGGCGTTGCTCATGTCGAGCAGTTCGGCCGCCACGGCGCGGTGCTCGATGCCGTGGACCTGATGGGGGAGGACGATGTGGGAGGCGGGCAGTCCGAGCCTGTCGGCCAGCAGCTGGCGGTTGCGTGCCACGTGGTCGGCGCTGTCTCCGCAGTAGGGGTTGATGTTGAACGAGGCGTAGTTTGCCTCACTCACGCCGCCATGTCGGGTGGTGGAGAAGGCTGTGACCCCTTCGCCGAGGTCATAGCAGAGCAGACGGGGTTCAGTCTTGCTGGTCATCATAGTCCTCCTCGTCGTATTCGAAATCTTCCAGGTCTTCGATATCTTCGATGTCGTCTTCATCGACAAACTCGATATCCTCGCCCTCGTCGTGGAGCTCTTCGGCAAAGCGGCTCATATCCTTGTCGCGGTGCACCAGCGTGTCTTCGGCTGTGATGTCTGCCAACTTGTTGCTCTCGCTGTTGAGCTCACGCCACAGGATATCCTTGAGCTCGGGCAGTCCCTTGCCGGTGACGGCAGAGATGAACACCACGGGGAGATCGTCGGGCAGAGTCTCGCGCAGCATGTCGATAAGCTCGTCGTCGAGCAGGTCGCACTTGGTGACCGCCAGCACGCGGTGCTTGTCGAGCATCTCAGGGTTGAACTGCTGCAGTTCCTTGAGCAGCACTTCATATTCGCGCTTGATATCGTCGGTGTCGCCGGGCACCATGAAGAGCAGCAGCGAGTTGCGCTCGATGTGGCGGAGGAAGCGCAGTCCCAGTCCCTTGCCCTCGCTGGCTCCCTCGATGATGCCGGGGATGTCGGCCATGACAAACGACTGGTGGTCATGATAGTCTACGATGCCCAATGAGGGCTCGAGGGTGGTAAAGGGATAGTTGGCTATCTTGGGCCGTGCGCTCGAAAGCGACGAGAGCAGGGTGGACTTTCCGGCGTTGGGCAGACCTACCAGTCCGACGTCGGCAAGCAACTTGAGCTCGAGGATGATGGTCATCTCCTCCATCGGTTCGCCCGGCTGTGCGTAGCGAGGAGCCTGGTTGGTGGCTGTGCGGAACTGGAAGTTGCCCAATCCGCCGCGTCCGCCCTTGAGCAGCAATACAGTCTGTCCGTCATAGTTGACGTCGCACACGTATTTGCCCGTCTCGGCGTTGTAGACCACAGTGCCGCAGGGCACGTCGATATAGATGTCCTTACCATCGGTGCCGTGACACTTGTCGCGGCCACCATTGCCTCCATGTTCGGCAAATACGTGACGCTGGAACTTGAGGTGGAGCAGCGTCCAATAGTTGTGATTGCCACGGAGGTAGATGCTTCCTCCGCGTCCTCCATCGCCACCGTCTGGGCCACCATTAGGGTTGTACTTCACGTGGCGCAGGTGCATACTGCCGCGTCCGCCCTTGCCCGAGCGACAACAGATTTTTACATAGTCAACGAAATTGGATTCTGCCATAATTATAATAGATGATAAGGAGTTGGTGAAAAGTGGAGTCTAATAAAACGAAAAAAGGTTGAAGCGCCGTGTCGTGCTTGTCGTATCTATCTGCATAGGTACGTCTGCCGGCACGCTGCTTCAGCCTTTTATGATATTACAAATTGTCGATGACGGCAGTGATGTCGCCAAAGATGCGGTCGAGCTCACCCAGACCGTTGATGTGATGGTGTATGCCTTCTTTGGCGTACCATTCAATGAGGGGAGATGTCTGGTTGTGATAAACGTTGAGGCGCTTCTTGATAGTCTCTTCGTTGTCATCGCTGCGTCCGCTCTGCTGTCCGCGGAGTATGAGACGCTTCATCAGCTCGTCTTCGGGAACGTCGAGCTCAATCATGGCAGCCACCTTGTGTCCGCGCTCAGCCAGCATCTTCTTGAGGGCTTCAGCCTGGGGGATGGTGCGGGGGAATCCGTCGAAGATGACTCCCTTGTGCTCTTTGCCGAAGCTGTCGTATACGCTGGCAAGGATGTCTATCATCAGCTCGTCGGGGATAAGCTGTCCCTGGTCGATATAACTCTTGGCGGTCTTGCCCAGCTCGGTTCCGTTCTTGATTTCATTGCGCAACACGTCGCCGGTAGAGATGTGCTCAAAACCGTACTGAGCAATCATCTTGTCGCTTTGGGTGCCTTTGCCCGAACCGGGGGCACCGAAAATAACTATATTCTTCATCCTTCTACTAATGTATAAATGTCTCTGAGGTTACGACCCTCCTGGTCGTAGTCAAGTCCATAGCCCACGATGAAATCGTTGGGGATTTCCATGGCTGCATACTCTATGTTGAGGGGTATCTTCAGTTTCTCGGGTTTGAGCAGCAGCGTACAGATGTGCAGCGAGTTGGGGTTGCGGGTGCCCAGGGTGTCGAGCATGCGCTCCATGGTCTTGCCAGTGTCTACGATGTCTTCGACGATGATGACGTCGCGTCCGGTTATGTCTTCGTTGAGTCCCATCACTTCGACCACCTTGCCTGTAGAGACGGTGCCTTCATACGATGCCAACTTGACAAACGATATCTCGCATGGGATAGTGATGTGGCGCATCAAGTCAGCGGCAAAGACAAACGAGCCGTTGAGCACGGCCAGGAGCAGGGGCTTCTTGCCCTCCATGTCATGGTTGATCCTGTCGGCGACGGCCTTGACGCGTTGCTGGATTTCGTCCTCGCTAATAAACGTTTTGAACCTTTTGTCCTTAATCTGTACGATACTCATGAGTATGAATTTAATAATTTCTCGACAAAATTACAAAAAATATAGGAAAACAGCTACGATAGTTAGTCATTTTTTCGTATTTTTGCAAGGTATGAAAATATTTACGAGCAGACAGATAAAGGAGTGGGACAGATATACCATCGAACACGAGCCCGTGAAGAGCATCGACCTGATGGAACGCGCGGCGTCGGCAGTGGCCGATGAGATAGCCCGACGCTGGGTGCCCATGAGGGTAATTGTCTTTGCCGGACCCGGCAATAATGGCGGTGATGCCCTGGCTGTGGCGCGCTTGCTGGCAGAGCGCAGTTTTGCCGTGTCGGGCTATCTCTTCAACATCCACAATAACCTCTCGCCCGACTGTGCCGCCAACAAGAAACGGCTGGTCGAAAGCGTCAAGGTGGAAGAATTTGTCGAGGTCAAGGTAAACTTCGACCCGCCCGTGCTCGATGCCGATACGCTCGTTGTCGACGGACTCTTCGGGGCTGGGCTCGACAAGCCTCTCGCCGGAGGCTTCTCTTCGCTCGTCAAGTATATCAACCAGAGTGAAGCGCCCGTGGTGAGCATCGACCTGCCTTCGGGCCTGATGCCCGAAGACAATTCGAGCAATGTCAGAGCCAACATCGTGCGCGCCACCCTTACCCTCACTTTTCAGCAGCTCAAGCTCTCGATGCTCTTTGCTGAGAACCAGCCCTATCTGGGCGAGGTCAAGGTGCTTGACATCCGTCTCTCCAAGTCTTTTGCAGAGAGTAAGGACAGCCGCTTCTCGCTCGTCGAGGAGGGAGAGTTGCGCTCGTTTCTGCGCCGTCGTTGGCCCTTTGCCCACAAGGGAGAGATGGGCCATGCGCTGCTGATAGCCGGCAGCTACGGCATGTCGGGAGCGGCGATACTGTCAGCCCGAGCCTGTCTGCGCTCGGGAGTGGGCAAGCTGTCGGTGCATACGCCCAAGGCCAATTATACCGTCATGCAGATGGCGGTGCCCGAGGCAGTGCTGCAGATGGATGCCAGCGAACTCAGGTTTACCGAGGCGTTAGACACCATAGCCTATTCGGCCATGGGTGTAGGTCCCGGACTGGGTACCGACGAGACTACGGCCCTCTCGCTCATATCCCAGCTGCGCCGAGCCAACTGCCCGGTGGTCATCGACGCCGATGCCATCAACATACTGGCTGCCCATCGCGCTTGGTTGCAGCAGTTGCCCAAGGACTGCATCCTCACGCCCCATCCCAAGGAGATGGAGCGCCTGTTGGGGGCGGCGTCGCACGACAGCTGTGAACTGCTCAACCGCGCATCGGAAATGGCAGCGCGCCTCCAGGCATACATACTGCTCAAGGGACACTACACCGCCCTGTGCCTGCCTCGGGGACAAGTGATATTCAACACCACGGGCAACGCCGGAATGGCTACTGCCGGATGCGGCGATGTGCTCACGGGTGTCATCACCGGACTTCTGGCGCGGGGCTACCAGCATCAGCAGGCCTGCATGCTGGGTATGTATCTCCACGGACTTGCCGGAGACCTGGCAGTGCGCACCAAGGGAATGGAGAGCCTCGTGGCGAGCGACATTGTGGACTCCCTGCCCGCAGCGTTCCGCTACATCGAAGACTGATAACATCATAGACAATACAAAAGCAAATTATAACACACGCAATGAAAAAGTATATCCTTTCGGCGCTGATGCTGCTTGCCGGCATGGGCGTTTCCCTGGCCCAACAGACTGTGGCCGGAACCACTTACTTTCTGCCCAAGACGGCGCTGAGATTTGCCGTCAAGGTAGAGAAGACCACCTACACCCCCGGACAGTTTGCCATGTACGCCTTCCGCTACATGAAGAAGAAGGACGTGGCGCTCCATCCCGCCGAGACCTATAGGGTGGTAGACATCCGCATGAACACCATCGGTGTGCCCGATTCTACCAAGCAGTTTACCCTCAATCTGGATAAGAAAGTCAGCATCAGCGAGGTAGACCGCGACGAGAGCGGACTGCTGCTCGCCATCAATGCCAAGGGACGCCAGGTGGCGCTGCCCGAGCGGTTTGTGCCGGCTCCCAAGCAGCCACAGCCCAATCCCAACGACTATATGAACGAGGATATCCTCTCGGCTGGAAGCACCGCCAAGATGGCTGAGCTCACCGCCAAGGACATCTATGACATCCGCGAGAGCCGCAACCAGCTCGCACGCGGTCAGGCAGACTTTATGCCCAAAGACGGCACCCAGCTGCGCATCATGATGGAGAACCTCGATGCCCAGGAGCGTGCGCTGTTGCAGACCTTTGAGGGAACCATGGTGAGCGACACCGTCGAGACCATCATCACCTTTGTTCCCCAGCCCGACGAGGAGCGCAGCGTGCTCTTCCGCTTCTCCCAGCATCTGGGTATCACCGATGCCGACGACTTGGCGGGTACACCTTATTATATAATGGTGGCTCCAGAGGGCAATGTGCCCGAAGGCGGACCTGCCGAGAAGGAGTCCAAGGACAATTTCGGGCTCTGCGTCAACATCCCCGACAAAATCCAAGTCACGCTCACCCACGACAGCCGTATCGTGAAGACCTATGAGTGCTACGCCGGACAGTTTGGACGTACCGAGTATCTCAGCGCCGAGCTCTTCGGCAAGAAGAATACCAGCCACATCCTGCTCAATCCTATCAGCGGAAGCATCGAGAAGATAGAGAGCGAGACGCTGAAGTAGCCCCGCATCCCCCGCGGTCATCGGCTGATGGGCGGTCATAAAGTCCTCCGTCAGCCCCTTGCCAGCGGGCAAAATGAAGGCCATCGACACGCAATAAGAGATTTTTAATATATTAAAATCGGAAAATGCTATGCATATTTTGTAAAAAGTATGTAACTTTGCAGTCGTAATAGTGAAACAAAAAAGAAGCATTTATATGAAGTGTGTAACTATTTGGTTGAGAAAATGATGTAAAGATTTGAAATTCTGTAAACTTTTTAATCAGTCGGAGGACTGGAGGCGACGGGCAATGCCCACAGATGTTGTGATAACATTGCGTCGGGTGTTAAGGTGGTTACTTACAACCGCTCGTTGTTGATATTAAAAAGTCTTTTTCCTTAAACAAAACAAGTTTTTGTCCCGCCGAAGAGTATGATGTCGAGAGACATGGGCTTTCAGGCGTTTTTTTTATGCCCTTACGTGTAGCCTCCGCTGCGCCCTCGTGCCCTTTGCTCTCTTTCTTTTCCCTTGTCGTCGGGCGCCAAGCCAGATGGCAGGCTCTGGAAACTGCTCCCATTCTTTTTCCCGTTATCCATACAACATTTGCGAAGTTCGCGCGTTACCATTATAATAGAACTATACAACAAATACTGCTTATGGATTTTGATGAATATCAGCAGAAGGCACTCGCCACCGCCATCTATCCCCATCCCATCGTCTACCCCACATTGGGATTGACCGGTGAAGCCGGCGAGGTGGCCGACAAGGTAAAGAAAGTGATACGCGACAATCAGGGAGAGTTCAGCGACGAGCGCCGCCTCGAGATAGCCAAAGAGATAGGCGACGTACTCTGGTATTGTGCCATGCTCGCCCACGACCTCGGCTATACCTTTGACCAGATAGCCCAAATCAATTGCGACAAGATAGCAGCCCGCAAAAATGCCGGAACGATACACGGTGAGGGCGATAACCGATAGGGTGGAGACAGGTATCGTCTCGGAATCATATACCACCCGCATCATTTCCGCTTTCACTATGCCGAAATGAATAGAGATGATGTCTGTTTGTAATTCCTTGTCCTGTTTTTCTAAATCATTCTTGTATTTCTCGGTTTCGATATGCTAATTATCTAAATCATAGTTTGCCACCATGTATAACATAAGTGCCACATGTAAGTAGCCCGTCCTCTTGAATATGCCTATAACGACAGGTATAAGACTGATGATGCAGCAGAAGTCTGTTGAAGTTGCGTGTCTTCTATCGTGTATGCCGGTTTGTGGCGAAAGTTCTGGAGGCTTTATGGAGTGTAGGATAATTGACCCATTCGACAATTTTCTTTCTGATAATGTAAATTTTCAATAGATTTACAAAGCGTTCTCACATACTTTGTGTATCTTTGCCATACATATATTAAAAGGTATGCCAAAAGAACAGGTCATTAGATTGAAGATAGTTCTTGCCGAGAAGCAGAGATTCAATAAGTGGCTTGTCGAACAGTTGGGTAAGAACTTGGCAAGACATCCAAGTGGATGATAAATGCAAGTCTGCCAGACCTTAAAAACCTTCTGCGCATTGCGAAAGCATTGAGTGTAGATGAGGCAAGATTGTTAAATATTGAAGTGGTCATCGATGATGGCGTATGAAGCCAATGTGCCAAGCCGATTTCTTGCAAGGGAAAGGTAGGGGACATGATTCGTAGTGGAAAAGGGCATGATATGCTGCCGTTGATAACTTCCGATAATATGCTATTATCAGAAAAAGAGGAGGAATAACCTATGACGCCAGAGGAAAAAGCGAGAATAAAGATAGACCGTTGGTTCGCAGAAGCAGGTTGGCAGGTAGTCAACCGTGACGAGTTTGAACCTACGATGTCTGCTGTGGCTGTGCGTGAGGGATTGCTCGAAGGTAATCTCGAGGCCGACTATCTTATGTTTGTCAACGGCAAGGTTTGTGGTGTGCTGGAAGCCAAGCGTGAGGATGTCGATGTCGCTTCGGATATAGTGAGCGACCAGGTGGCCACTTACGCCAAGAGTGTTCCTGGCTGCTACCAGACTTGGCAGAAACCTACGCCCCTTTTATTTAAGTCTAATGGCAAGGTTGTCTTATTCCAAGATTTTCGCAAGACAAACACGGAATGGGATACAATCAACCGTATCCATACGCCCAAAGAGGTCGTAAGTATGCTTGGCATCGACGACCCGTTTGCCGGTTTGCCTACGTTGAGCAAGAAGGGATTACGTGACTGTCAGTATGAGGCTGTCACCGAGTTGGAAAAGAGTTTCCGTAGTGGGCAAAAGCGTGCCCTTATGGTACTGGCAACTGGTGCGGGAAAGACTTATACGGCGTGCCTTGCAGCCTATCGCATGCTGACGTACACCCCGATGCGTCGAGTGCTATTCCTCGTCGACCGCAACAATCTCGGACGGCAGGCCGAGAATGAGTTTGGTACGTTCCGCCTTACAGGCAATGGTGAGGCGTTCAACAATATCTATGGAGTGGAGCGCTTGAAGTCGGCAAAAATACCATCCGACTGCAATGTGCTGATTTCAACCATTCAGCGTCTGTTCTCACTGCTGAAAGGTGAGGACATCGTGGACAATGACGAGGATGACAATGACGAGGCGACAGCCGAAGTGAGGCTCCCTGCCACTCCCAAGCTGCCCCATGATTTCTTCGACTTGATTATCATCGACGAGTGTCACCGCAGTATTTACGGCAACTGGCGCAAGGTGCTTGAATACTTTGACACCGCCCGACTGATAGGTCTTACCGCAACGCCTATTCCCGAAACTATGGCTTTCTTCAACAACAACCGCATCGTAAACTATACGCTTGAGAAGAGTATCGTGGATGGTGTGAATGTGGACAACCGCGTGTATCGCATCATGACAGAGGTGACGGAGAATGGCGGCGCAATCTTGAGGGGCGACCGAGTGCGTGTGGAGACTCGTTATACGGGCCAGACGGTGGAGATAAGTACGCGCGAGACTAAGAATTATTCCAAGGCAGAGCTAAACCGCTCTATAATCAATCCCTCTCAGATAAAACTCATTCTTACCACATATCGCGATGCCGTGTATACGGAAATGTTCAATGACCCACAGCGTGAGCCAAACTTTGCCTATCTTCCCAAGACGCTTATTTTTGCGCTCAACGAGATGCATGCCACCAATATCGTGAACATAGCCAAAGAGGTATTTGGAGAGAAGTGTCCCGATGCCGATATGGACCGATATGTACAGAAGATTACCTATTCGTCGGGCGACAGCAATGAACTCATCCGCCAGTTCCGCAACGACCGCGACTTCCGTATCGCCGTCACTTGCACGCTGGTGGCTACGGGTACCGACGTGAAACCACTCGAAGTGGTAATGTTCATGCGTGACGTGGAGTCCGAACCGCTTTACATTCAGATGAAGGGACGCGGCGTGCGCACCATTGGTGACGAACAGCTTAGAGCAGTGACTCCCAATGCCTTCAGCAAGGATTACTTTTTCCTTGTCGATGCTGTGGGTGTCTCCGAGCACGCGAAGTCTGTTGCCAGACCAAGCGATAGTCCCGATATCGTCAGGTTGACACTGAAGCAATTGCTTGAGCGCATCGCTCATGGCAATCTGTCTGATGAGTATCTGAAACGTCTGGCTTCCACTTTGTCCCGATTGCACAATAAGTCCGACGACTCTCAGCGTGCAGAGTTCGAACGGTTGGCAAGCGACTCTATGAACGCTATTGCACAGCGTATATACGAGGCATTGGAGGGCGACACGCTGCCGCCTTACTATGATGTCAACGCCCCCAACAACGAGCGCAAAGGTCTTGTCGCACCTGTCGCCAATCATGCCGATGTGCGCCGATACATTCTTATTCTTGCGGCTGGCTTTGTCAATACGCTCATGCCTGGCGAAGATACGCTTATCTCTAAAGGCTTCTCATTGGAAGAAGCCGAAGAGACAACAGAGGCTTTTGAGCAGTACTGCAATGAACATGCAGACGAGATTGAGGCATTGCGCATCATCTATAACCAGAGTGGCGATCCTATCACTTATAGCATGATGAAAGACCTGGAGAACAAACTGAAGATGGAGAACTCTCGCTTCAGTACGAGGCAGTTGTGGAACTCTTACGCCATCGTTAGTCCTCATTGTGTGCGCCGTGCCACCAAGAAGGAAGAGAGCGAGGCAATTACCAACATCATACAGTTGGTGCGCTTTGCCTTCCACCAGATAGAACGGCTTGAAAGTGTCTGCACTACAGCCCGGCAGTATTTCAATCTTTGGTGCGGACAGTGGCACCGAGAGATAACGGATAGGCAGAAAGAACTGATGAGCCAGATTGTGGACTATGTGGCAAGCAATGGCGCTTGCACCATCGATGATATTCGCGACGACGACCGCACGCAGGCTGCACAGATGATAGCAGCGTTCGGTTCCAAGCAGAAAGCTGATGACGCTCTTCTCTCTTTGTTTAATTTTGTAGTTTTAGGTAAAACAGCATAACCATTTAAGTATGACAAACAATACATCTACCGAGCAGTCGCTCACCAAGAAAGTATGGACTCTTGCCACCACTCTTGCCGGAGTAGGAATTGGCTTTACTGACTATATCACCCAACTTACCTATCTGCTTTTCCTGAAGATGGATGCAGAGAATGTGGAAATGTTTGGTGAGAACTCGGCTATTCCTGACGGCTACCAGTGGCACGACCTTACCAGTCTGGATGGTCTGGACCTTATCACGCAGTACGAGGAAACGTTGAAGATTCTTAGCGCCCAAGGCAATCTTATCGGTACCATCTACACCAAGGCGCAGAACAAGATAGACAAACCCGTGTATCTGAAGAAAGTCATAACGATGATAGATGAGGAGCAATGGCTCGTTATGGATGGCGACGTGAAGGGTGCCATCTATGAGAGCATATTGGAGCGCAACGGCCAGGACAAGAAGAGCGGCGCTGGACAGTACTTCACGCCGCGTCCGCTCATCACGGCTATGGTCGACTGTGTCAATCCGCAGATTGGCGAGACCGTATGCGACCCTGCTTGTGGTACGGGTGGCTTCCTCCTTTCGGCCTACGATTATATGAAAAATCAATCGGCAAGCAAGGAGAAACGCGACTTCCTGCGTAACAAGGCTTTGCGTGGCATGGATATCACACCTCTTGTGGTCACGCTCGCCTCTATGAACCTCTATCTGCATGGTGTGGGCACAGACCGTAGCCCCATCACTTGCGAGGACTCGTTGGAACGAGAGCCTAAGTCGTTGGTGGATGTGATTCTTGCCAATCCGCCTTTCGGTCAGCGTCCAGCAGGTTCGGTGGACTTGAACCGACAGGACTTCTATGTAGAGACCAAGAACAACCAGCTTAACTTCCTCCAGCACATGATGCTGATGCTGAAGAATGGCGGCCGTGCCGCAGTGGTGCTTCCTGACAATGTGCTCTTTGAGGGTGGCGCCGGCGAGACTATCCGCAAACGCCTTCTCTCTGACTTCAATCTTCATACCATTCTCCGTCTGCCTACGGGAATTTTCTATGCACAGGGAGTGAAGGCCAATGTGCTGTTCTTCACCAAGGGGCAGCCCACCAAGGATGTCTGGTTCTACGATTACCGTACGGATGTCAAGCACACCCTTGCTACCAACAAGTTGGAGCGTCGTCATCTCGACGACTTCGTGAAGTGCTACAATCCCGCTGACATCAACAATCGCACCGAGACTTACGATGCAGATAGTAATCCATCGGGCCGTTGGCGCAAATACAGCATTGACGAGATAGTAGCCCGTGACAAAACTTCACTCGATATCACCTGGATTAAGCAAGGTGGCGAGGAAGAGGAACATACCTTGGAAGAGCTGATGGCTACTATAAAGGAGCAGAGCCAGAGTATCAGCAAGGCGGTGAGTGAGTTAGAGAAGTTGTTGGGAGATATTGACGAGGATTGATAAAATGGCAAACAACATTATAGATAATAATATAAGTTCTTTGCAAGAAAAGCAGTTCGCAGAGGTTGTAGAATTAATTATACAGCATAAATGCCGTGCTTCTGTAGCCGTGAATAATGAAACATTATTCACGGCATGGTCTGTAGGTAAGTATGTGTCTGCTAAACTCAAAAACGAAGAATGGGGAAGTAAGGTCGTTTCTCAATTATCGGAATATATTCGTGCAAAACGTCCAGATGTAAAAGGCTTTAGTCGAAGCAGTATTTATAATATGGTGATGTTTTATGAAGAGTACTCCTCTGACGCATTTCAAAAAGTCATCGGCATGTATCTTTCTGCAAATTCATCATCAAACAATGATATTGGGTATCGTAATTATTCAAACTTGCAAGATTCCGAACGCAACAATCAAGCAACGGAAATTGTCCAGATGCCGTCTGGACAATTTCCTGATGTGTTGTGTTTGACGACTTTATCTAATCATTATGACATCTTGTGTCGATGTCGTAGCTCTGAGGAACGTTTATTCTATATACTTTATGCACATAAAGAAAATCTGAAGAACAAGGAGTTGCAACGTGCTATTTCTACGCAAACATATGAAACATTATTGCGAAGAAAAATTAATCTGTCGAAAGGATTGCTTGAAACATACCCCGACTCACCAATAATGTTCAAAGATACTTACTTTGTGGATTTCCTCAACTTGCCAAAGAAACATAATGAGTTGCACCTTAAGCATGGACTGATAGAACATATGAAGCAATTTATCCTTGAGCTGGGGAAGGACTTCATATTTATGGATCAAGAATATTGTTTGACTGTTGGTGCTTCTTCGTTCAAGGCTGACTTGCTGTTCTTCCATCGCGGACTACAAGCTCTCGTTGCTGTAGAATTAAAGAAAACGAAGTTCCATCCGCGCGACCTCGGTCAGTTGGAATTCTATCTTGAGGCTCTTGACCGTGATGTAAAGCGTTCAAACGAAAACCCTTCTATTGGTATCATTCTATGTCCCGATGCCGACAAGGTGGTTGTTGAGTATGCTATGAGTCGTAGCATGAGTCCGACAATGATAGCAGAGTATAAACGCATCTTGATACCACAGGAACAAATGCAACAGCAGTTAAGAGAGTTTTGCCAATTCTTTTTAACTGAAGACAACCCGAAAAAGAAATAACAAATGAATACTAAAGCATTACGCCAAAAGATACTTGACCTTGCGATACATGGTAAACTTGTACCGCAAGACCCCAACGACGAGCCGGCATCTGTGCTCCTCGAGCGCATCCGTACCGAGAAAGAACGCCTTATCAAAGATGGCAAAATCAAACGCCCTAAAAAGTCTAAGGCAACTTCTGATAAGCCGCATTATGAGAATGTGCCCTTTGAAATTCCAGATAATTGGGTGTGGACGACATTGGGGGAAATTTTTACTTTGCAAGCAGGTAAAAATATAACGGCAAAGGATATATATACAGAAAAGTCGGAAGAATTCAAGTATCCTTGCTTCGGTGGAAATGGCATTCGCGGATATGTTGCCATAAGTAATAAAATAGGTGAATATCCTATAATAGGAAGACAAGGAGCTTTGTGTGGTAATATCAATCTGGTGCATGGAATCTTTTATGCAACAGAGCACGCAGTTGTAGTTGAACGATATTGTGATACAGATTTAATGTGGGGTTACTATACCTTGATAGCTTTAAACTTAAATCAGTATGCCACAGCAACAGCTCAACCAGGACTTGCCGTTAATGTAATAAATGATGTTGCAATTCCTCTACCTCCTCTCCATGAACAGCAAAGAATATCAAAATCAATAAAGATTTTGTTTTCTTTTTTAGACGCTATAGAATGTAAGAAACTTTATTTAAAGACAGCGATTTCACAGACAAAAACAAAAGTTCTCGATCTTGCCATTCACGGAAGACTCGTCCCTCAAGACCCTACGGACGAACCTGCTACAGAACTGCTCAAGCGCATCAATCCTAAGGCTGAAATCACATCTGATAACGGGCATTATCAGAAGTTGCCTGAAGGATGGGGTGTATGTACTCTAAAAAATATATGTAAAGTTATCACTGGTTCTACGCCTAGTAAGTCTAATCCTAGCTACTATGGTGGCAATATTCCTTTTTATAAACCTGCGGATTTGGACTTTGGGCGCTATGTTAAAAATGCTTCGGAGTATTTATCTGAGGAAGGAATGTGTGTGTCAAGAGTAGTTCCAGCAGGATCTACCGCTGTTTGTTGCATAGGCACAATTGGAAAAGTTGGATATTTGGTAAATGCAGGAACAACCAACCAACAAATAAACTGTGCAATTCCATCTAAAGCAGTATATGATGCCTTTCTTTTTTATTTGTGCAGTTCATCTTGGTTCTATAATAACCTAATAAGAAAATCTTCTGCTGTTACAATATCAATTGTTAATAAATCTAAGATGGAAAATATAGAAGTTCCTCTTCCTCCACTCGAAGAACAACACCGCATCGTTGCCAAAATAGAAGAGATATTTGTTCAGCTCGATACAATAGAGGCATCTTTGTAGGCGATAGAGTTAGCCATCGTAAGCGAAATACTTACGGTGGCTAAACCATACGTGCGATTACCAGACAACTACCTTGTCTACGATTTTCTGCTGTTCGCTTGCCGTGCGACGCAGATAGATACGAGTGGTTTCAAGGCGTTCATGTCCCATGAGGTCAGCAAGAAGGGCTATATCGTTAAACCGCTCGAGGAAGTTCTTGGCAAACCGATGACGGAAAGAATGTGGATATACAACATCCCTGTTCATTCCATATTTTTCAGCAAAGTGTTTGAGTTGGTGGGCTATGCCTCGTGTGGTGATGCGATTCCCGAAGCGGTTGAGGAATATATAACCCGATGAGATTTTTTCTTCTTCGAGCCATTTGATCGCTTCTGTCCGCAGATTCTTGGGGATATACAATCGGCGTATCTTACCACCTTTACTATAAAGGTCGAGATAGCCAACCTTAACATGCTCCACCTTGATATGGAGTAGTTCGCTTACACGAGCACCAGTAGCAGCCATAAACCACACTACAAAATACCAGGTGTCGTGTCCGTCACTCTTCAGCTTTCTCTTGAAGAACTTATAGTCTGCATCACTAATCACATTCTCCAAAAAGTTCTTCTGCTGAACTTTCACAAACTTCACCTTTAGCTTCTCCTGCTTGGCAAACTCCAGATACTTGTTGATTGCCTGCAACCGTAAGTTTACAGTTTGTGGCTTAAAGTTCTCTACTAAATACCCCTTGTATGCCAAAAGGTTTCGTTTGTTCACCACCTTGTAGTGCTCCATAAAATACTTCACCGTCCATTCATAAGAACGGATTGTGTTCTTGGTTAAGTTTCCCTTGACCAAATACTCATTGAATTGTGTTACCATATTGCTCTTGTTAAATAATAAAACATATAACAATATAGAAACGTAACGGGCATTATCAGAAGTTGCCTGATGGATGGGTGATTACACCTATGCAAACACTATGTACTTTGGTAGATGGAGAGAAGCAAAATGGCATTGAAAGAATAAATCTTGATGTAAAGTATCTGCGTGGAGAACGAGAAGCTAAAGTATTAACGTCAGGCAAATATACAGTTGCAAACACTTTACTGATTTTAGTGGATGGTGAAAACTCTGGAGAAGTTTTTCGTGCGCCAGTAGATAGCTATCAAGGTAGCACGTTCAAGCAACTTTCCATTCATGAAGAATTGTACACCGACTATGTTCTACAAGTAATAAACCTGCATCGAAAGACGCTAAGAGAGAATAAGGTCGGTTCGGCCATTCCGCACCTGAACAAGAAGTTATTCAAGGCTATCAATGTGCCTATTCCTCCATACGAAGAACAAAAAAGGATTGTAAATGCCATAAACCAAACATTTACAATCCTCGATAAGATAATGGAGAATCTATAGGTTCTCCATTATTAAATCTAAAACACCAAATGTTTCTTCTATTTTGTTGATTATGCGTTGCTGCTCTTGATACGGTGGAAGACACAACGGAATATCAAGATACTTATCGAGAATGAGATTATGCAATCCTGTTGTTTGGGTTTGCATTAATCTCATTTCTCCTTTCTGATATTTGCTCATAATATAATAGTACAAATACTTATAAGAAAGAACATCTTTATAGTGAATTCTTAACACCATCGTGAAATTGCTAAAAGAAAAGATAGCATCTTTACCTTCATACAAAATAGCACGTCCTACTGGATTATTATCACTACCACCAGATTTCTCCACAATCAAATCGCCATTCAAAAGATGACGTTTTTTGAAAGCTCGTTCTTCAACGTCAATGTATTCAATTTTTGAGTAATCCAATTTAAAATCCTTTGTAAAATTGGCATTGCGTATTACACCAACTTTCACAAATGGCTCCTTCTTACCTTTCCACAACCCATTGATATTTTCACACATCTCAGATATTGATGTAATCACCCATCCTTCGGGCAACTTCTGATAATGCCCGTTATCACAAGTGATTTCTGCCTTAGGATTGATGCGTTTGAGCAGTTCACTTGCAGACTCATCCATAGGGGCTTGAGGTACGAGTTTGCCATGAATAGCGAGGTCGAGGACTTTGGATTTTACTTGTTTGATAGTATCTTGTAGGTTGCCTTTATTATACTCTATGCAATCTACAAATGAAAACCAGTATTTAAGTTTTGCAACTATTCGTATTTGCTCATAAAGTGGAGGCAACGCTATGGGTATTTTATTCAGATTGTCTTGGGACAATTTAGGTTGGGCAGAGCCTGTAATATAGTCATCCAATTTCATAGCATTAATAACGATAGCTACAAAATCAAGCAAATTCTTATCTATTGCATCCAATACATGTGCATGATTGTTTACCCAATATTTTCCGTCAGCAAAAAAAGCATTATCTTTGCTTCTTGACAACAAATTCGCCCCATCCTCTCCGATAAGCAGCAATCTTTCATTAAAGAGATAACCATCAACCTTATCTATAATACCAGCTGCACCATAGTAATTATAAACTTTGTTTTTCTGCTTATTACGAATAGCGGAAGATACTGGTTTTCTCTCTCCATCACGATTAATTAAAAGTTCACCTATGTTTGTAAGACACCATCCATTTGGCAACTTGTTCTCATAATGCGGCTTATCAGAAGTCATCGGACTATCGCTGCGGCGAAAGATGATGTTGGTTATCATCTGTATATAAACAACAAAGAATAAATAGTAGTTTCAGTTTTCTCTTTATTGTGTGACTCGCATGAGCATGTGTTCTTTTGTTTTACTTATGGTCCAACCATATGGGAAAGTTATTCATATTATGGCTTCGCAATTCTACTGCTTTTGTATTATGTAGTGTCCAGCCTTCTATTGGGTGTGAGAAGCAGCATCGTTATGTTTGACGGGAAACGAGGTGGTAGCTGGTGTAGACCCCAAAATTGTCCGCCCCGCCCCCGCATTTCATCATTGTCCTGAATTATCCCCTGGTTTATCGGGTGAGCCGAGCCGTGTCCTGTACAGATGTAGAGCGTACTTCTGAAAGCCCAAAGTGTATGATTAACAAAAAAAGAGGAGAACTTATCGTTCTCCTCTTCGTGACTCGCATGGGGCTCGAACCCATGACCCCAACATTAAAAGTGTTGTGCTCTACCAGCTGAGCTAGCGAGTCGCTCACAGCTATCATTTCTGAAAGCGAGTGCAAAGTTACTAATATTTATTTTACTGTGCAAATAATTTCCTTACTTTTTTACCCGTTTCGTATTGTGATGGGTAACAGGGAGTTTATGCCTATTCTTGTTCTGGTCATTTGGCTCGCTGTGGGTGGTGGCGGTGGTAGGGCGGTGGGCCTGACCGAAGCTGCCAGTGTCGTGGCATCGCTGGAGGGTGTCATGGCGGTAATGGCGGGGGGCCTATTGCTGCTGAGGCTGTTGACTCTCAGCCTGGCTGGCGGGCTCACCAGCCTTCTCCTTGGTCACATAGCGTTGCCAGTAGGCGATGATGAGGGTGGTGAGGGGCAGGGCGATAATCAGTCCGATGAAGCCCAGCAGCGCACCCCATACCGACAGCGACAGCAGCAGTATGGCTGGGTTGAGGCCCATGGCCTTGCCCATAATCTTGGGCGTCACTATCATATCGGTAATCAGCTGTACCACAGCAAAGAGCCCCACAGCCAGTCCGAAGATGAGCCAGAAGCTCTGTCCCGTGTCGGCGGCTTTGAGCATGGCAAGAAATGCGGTGGGGATGAGGGCGAAGGTGTGGAGATAGGGCACCAGGTCCATGATGCCGATGAGGATGCCCAAGCCTATAGCCATGGGGAAGTCCATGATAGAGAAGCCTATGCAGAACATCACGCCCATACACAGTGCCACGAGACCCTGCCCGCGGATATAGTTGTTGAGTTCGCGCTCCACGTCTTTGGCCAGCACGCTCCAGAAGGGGCGGTTCTTCTTCGGGAATATGCGTATCCAGTTGGTGGTGAGGTATTCGTAGTCGAGCAGGATGAAGAACATATAGAGCAGCGTAATCATCGAGGCGATGATGCTGATGATGACGTTGGCGGTCTGACCCACAAAGCTGAACAGCTTGGGCATGGCGCTCTTGACGGCATTGTTGAAGTCGTCGCTGCGGAAGAAGCGCTCCACCTCGATATGGTTTTCCTCGACCCATGACGAGATATATGCCGTGAGGTCATTGGTGTGGGTGGTCTGTCTCACCCAGCGGGCGAGGATGTCGCCGAGCTTCTGAAACTGCTCAATCATAGGCGGGATGATGAGGTAGACCACTCCGCCGATGACCGCCAGCACCATGACCATGGTGATGACGATGGCGAGCGCACGTACCCTTACGCCCATCTTGTGCTGCACAAACTTGACGATGGGGTAGAGCAGATAGGCGAAGAGCCATGCCACACAGAAGGGCAGCAGCACTCCGCTGAGATAGTTGACCAGACAGAACACACCCAGGGTGAGTGCCACCAGTCCGGCGCGGCGTATAAACAGGTCAAAGGTTATCTCCTTGCTCATATTCTTGTCATTCTTCTTGGTTGTTTTGTCCTTCCTCCTTGACGGCTTGCTGATAGCAGGTGCGGCAGAGAGGCTCGTACTCCTGGGCCTCACCCAGCATTACCCGGCGGTCGTTCTTGACCAGTCGGTGACTCACGTAGGCCAGCGCGCCACACTTCACACAGATGGCATGCACCTTGGTCACCTCGTCGGCCACGGCACACAGCGCAGGGATTGGGCCGAAGGGCACTCCCTGAAAGTCCATGTCCAGTCCGGCGATGATGACGCGCACGCCGCGGTTGGCCAGCTGGTTGCACACGTCGACCAGGCTCTCGTCGAGGAACTGGGCCTCGTCGATGCCCACCACGTCGATGTCTGACGATAGCAGCAGTATCGATGCCGAGGCGTCGATGGGCGTGCTGGGGATGGCGTTATGGTCATGGCTTACCACGTCTTCGTCTGAGTAGCGGGTGTCTATCGCCGGCTTGAAGATTTCCACCTTCTGCTTGGCAAACTTCGCGCGCTTCATTCTCCTTATCAGTTCTTCGGTCTTGCCCGAGAACATCGAACCGCAAATCACCTCGATTCTTCCGGGACGATGGGTTTCTCTGTATATATTCTCCATCATAATGCTACAAAATTACGAAGAGCTTTTTAGTGGAGCAAGAGAAACGCCGCTTTTTTGTCTCAATCACCACGTTTTAACGTTTTTTCCTTTTTCCTAATTATTTTTTTTGACCTAATGGTTATCGATACCGATATTTTTGTGTAAGTTTGCAACCATATATGGGTACATTATATATTATACCGACACCTGTGGGCAATATGGAGGATATGACGCTCCGCGCCATACGCATATTGAAAGAGGCCGATGTAGTGCTTGCCGAAGACACGCGCACATCGGGCAATCTGCTCCGCCACTTCGACATCAAGAACCATCTGCTGGCCCATCACAAGTTCAACGAGCACGGCACCACCGCCGGCATCGTCGAGCGGCTCAAGGCAGGCCAGACCGTGGCATTGGTGAGCGACGCCGGCACTCCCGGCATCAGCGACCCCGGATTCTATCTGGCGCGCGAGGCAGCCAATGCCGGTGTCGAGGTAGTGTGTCTGCCCGGCGCCACAGCCTGTATCCCCGCCATCGTGGCGTCAGGTCTGCCCTGCGACAGGTTCTGCTTCGAAGGCTTTCTGCCACAGAAGAAAGGACGGCAGACGCTGCTCGAGTCGCTGCGCGAAGAGACACGCACGATGATATTCTACGAGTCGCCCTACCGAGTGCTCAAGACGCTCCAGCAGTTTGCCGAAGTCTTCGGCGAAGACCGCCAGGTGAGCGTGGCGCGCGAGATATCCAAGCTCCACGAGCAGCACGTGCGCGGTACTCTGGCCGAGGCCATCGCCCATTTCACCGAGAATTCGCCACGAGGAGAGTTTGTTATAGTAGTGGCTGGTAATAATAAGAAATCTAAAAAGGAAAAACTATGAAGCAATTGAAGTTATTCGCATGCCTGGCACTCCTGTTGCTTGGCGCTTGTACGGGCAAGAAGTCATCGCCTGACCTGGCAAATATGGAACAAAACGACTCGCTGCAGCGCATCATCGCCCAGCGCGACAGTGAAATCAATGACATGATGAGCACGCTCAATGAAATCCAGGAAGGGCTGAGCGCCATCAATCAGGCTGAAAACCGACTGAGCATAGCCCGTGAGGGCGAAGGCGCCAACAAGACGGCACAGATTAAGGAGAACATCAAGTTTATAGCCAATACTATGGCCCGCAACCGTGAGCTCATGAAGCGTCTGCAGCAGCAGTTGCGCGAGAGCCGCTTCAACGGCGACGAGCTGCGCAAGACCATTAGCAACCTCACCCAGCAGCTCGACGACAAGGCGCAGGAGCTGCAGCGGCTCAAGGCCGAACTCGACGCCAAGGATATACACATCGCCGAGCTCGACGAGAAGATAGACAACCTCAACGACAATGTCGAGAACCTGCAGACCGACGCCCAGCAGAAGGCGCAGACCATCAGCAACCAGGACAAGCAGCTCAACACCGCATGGTTTGTCTTCGGCACCAAGAAGGAACTCAAGGAACAGCATATCATGGAGAATGGCAAGGTGCTGCAGTCTAACTTCAACAAGAACTACTTTGCCAAGATTGACATCCGCATCGACAAGGAAATCAAGTTCTACTCCAAGTCGGCACGCATCCTCACCATGCACCCCTCGGGCAGTTACACCCTCACCCCCGATGTCAACAAGCAGTATGTGCTGCGCATTACCAATCCACAACTCTTCTGGTCTACCAGCAAGTATCTGGTGGTGCTCGTCAAGTAACCCCATACACCCACACCAAGGCCCTCCCTCATCACGAGTGGAGGGCTTTTTTCGTCTACGAATATTTTCTGCAAGAATTATTGGAATCTTTGGAAATATCCGATTGCGCAGATAAAACATGAGTATTTGCTGTCTAAAAGCATTGACTACATAAAACTACAAAACAATGATTGAAAAGATAATGGAACCCGCTGCCAAATGTGCAGAGGTGGTGTCTAAAGAATGTGTGAAAAAAGGTGCTGAAATTGCTGGTAAGATTATGGCTCTTATGATATCTTACCTCATTACAATATGGCTTACATCAAGATATAAAGACAAAGTCCATAAAGAATTGTTAGACAAGCATGACGAAGAGACTGCCAATAGACTGACCGAACAATTCAACATAGAAGTTGAAAAGCTCAAAAAGGAAATAGTGGAGTTGAAGAAGGAGCTAAACATAACAAAAGAAGAGGCGGAGTCTCGTTTCAGAGAAGGGGTTATTGGTATTTGCAAGAAATTTGGCATATCGCCTGATAGCGTCCTTAAATAAGGCTGCCAGCAACTGAAGGATATATTGCCCTCCGAGCCCATCGGGAGGCTTTTGGTATACGTTCGGCACGAGCATTGGCTGACGGGCAATCTCTCTTTGCCCTTGAGGATGATAGGGAAAGTCTCTATAGTTGTGGTGCCATCCTCGGCAGTGTCTCTTTCCCGCGCCAATGCTGTCGGAGTTGCCATTGGTGGAGCGTCAGACATCACTGGCAACGCCGGGACCATCATTGTTGGTTCGTATCGGACGATACTCGCATCCGCATCGGACGGTACGAGCATCCGTATCGGACGGCACGTGCATCCGTATCGGCCGATACGCGTCGGCAACAGTCATCTCCGCGCTGCTGAATGGCGTGAGCATGAGACTCTTTGGTGTCTCGTTGAGTGTGGGCGATATTGCGGTTCGCGTTGGCAGCGTTGTGGTTATCTACGCGTGTGGTTTCGCAAGGGGTCAACCCTGGTCAGAAATCTTCTGCAGGGCCTTTACTTGTTGGTCGTTCTTAGTAGGGTAGTGTCACGGGGCGTTCATCTCGTCGCGCGCCTTCTCCCACAGCTTTGCGAAAAGGAGGAACTGGTAGGCGTCGTCTCCCATATTCTTGCAGCAGGATGACTTGTGCGTTTTGAGTTCGTCAGCGGAGTAGGTGTAGACATAGTCCTCTATCTCGCGGTTGGAAATGGTCGTACGGGTCTGCGTCCGCCACAGTCTGATATCCTCCGTGCGGAAATACTCGTCGCTCACGGTGTTGCCGGCAGGGCTGAAGTAAAGTCAGACGTCAAACTGGTAATCCTGAATGGTTTAGGCGGTTGATATATGGTTGACAAGATGATGGATGGAGGCATTGCCTTTGTTTTGGATTAAATCTTTGAGGCAATATGTTTGTAAGATTTAGGGAGAGGGAGATGTGGTCTCCTTCTCCCGTTTTATATTCTCATTAAATTTCAATAGTTCCACAATCTGTGACACAAATCAAAATAGAATTGTCCAACAACTTGTTGGGAGAGTGTTTCGCCCCAATTTGGGCAAAGTCAACTGCGTTTAAGGTGTAGCCTATGGAAATGTATTTACGCCACAGTCTTTTCCGTTCCGGGCTGTTTCTTGTAGCCGTATTCTATGAGAAGTTCATCGGTGAGGTAGATGTCGCTCATGGCCTGCATATCGGCGATGCCCTCATCCATAAGGATAAAGGTATTTGAGTTGTAGAACTTGTCAAGAGCCTCGTCAAGGGAAATTCCAGCTTCCTTGGCGAATGCCTTGACGATGCGTCCATATTTCATCTGGAGGATAGTCTTGTTTGTTTCCATAACATTATAGTATTATAGATTTGACATAATGCAGGTTTCTGTCAAGAAGTTCTTGGCTCGTAATGCATATTTGGTTGTTCGGTTTCTTGTAAATCAGCATGTCAAGAGCCTGCTCTTTGGTATATATACCCTGCATGTACAGGTCAACGGTGTTGTAAACCTTATCGTCGGCTATACCACCTTCGATTATGTCATACAGTGTATGGCCTTGAAGCCTCCGGCATGCAACAATGTAATCAATCCAGTCGCCGTCATACTTTTCAAAGACATGGGATGTAAAGCCTTCCAGGTTCTCGTCAAAATGATAAATGTTGAGAACGGCAGAATTATAGAGTCTTATGAATCTCTCGGCGTATTTGTCAGCCTGAGACCGTAAGCGAGTAAGGTAAAAGCCTTTTCCGAAGTCAAGGCTCTCACGGGAGTGAAGGATGTCGGGCTTATCGACAACTACCCGGGAGGAATGGTACAACGTAATCATGCGACAACCCCTTTCTCCTTCATCACGGATATGAGATCGTCGGTGATATACTGCTTCGAGAACGTGTGGAGCACGTCATAACATGGGATTATGTAATTGCTGATAATCCCCGATTCGCTCATCTTGCGATAAACATCGCGTGCGCTCATCTTCATCCTCTCCGCTACGCTTGAGACGCAGAATATTACAAAGTCCAATGTTTCTGAATTCATATCCAGTCTTTTGTGCAAAAATAAGGATATTCGTTGGGATTAGCAAGGGAAATCCTGAAAATCTTATTAATTTCCATCGTTTTCCCACATAAAGTAAAAGGAGTTACGATAGTCTTCGTAACTCCTTTTGCAGTAGCGGGGGTGGGACCCGAACCCACGACCTCCGGATTATGAATCCGACGCTCTAACCAGCTGAGCTATCCCGCCATTTGTGCGATTGCGGATGCAAAGGTAGTGAAAATTTTCGTGCTTGCAAAATTTTCGGACACTTTTTGTCTCTTTTCCTATGTTTTTTTTTGTTGCGACGCCTTCCGGCGCCTCCTCGGATGGACGCAAAAGCGGCGGCGGCAGTAATAAAAAGTGAAAAAATAAGGAGAATATGAATAATTTATGCTAACTTTGCACTCAAAATTATGTACACGCGTATATAGTCACCACGTACATTATGCTGCGAATAAAGAAATTAGATATATTCATCCTCAGGCAATTCAGCCTGCTCTTCTGCGGTACGTTCTGCATCAGCCTCTTTGTTCTGATGATGCAGTTTCTGTGGAAGTTTGTAGACGAACTGATAGGCAAGGGTCTGACTCTCGACATTATGGGTCAGCTGTTCTGGTATATGGGCCTGATGTTCGTACCCCAGGCGCTTCCGCTGGCACTGTTGCTTTCTTCGCTTATCACTTTTGGCAACTTGGGCGAGAGCAGTGAGCTCACGGCCATCAAGGCTGCGGGAATCTCGCTGATGCAGACCTTCAGGTCGCTCATCGTCTTTGCAGTGGTCACCACCGGCGTGAGCTTCATATTCCAGAACCAAATAGGCCCTATAGCCAACCAGAAGATGGCCCAGCTGTTTATCTCGGTAAAGCAGAAGAGCCCTGAACTGGAGATACCCGAAGGCATCTTCTATAGCGGCATCCCCAACTGCAACCTCTATGTGCAGAAGAAGGACATGAAGACCGGTAAGCTCTATGGCATCATGATTTACCGCATGACGGCCAGCTATGAAGACCATGCCATCATCCTGGCCGACTCGGGTATGCTGCAGTCAACGGCAGAGAAGAAACACCTGCTGCTCACGTTGTGGAGCGGTGAGTGGTTTGAGAATATGCAGACCCAGAGCTTCGGCGATGCCGCCTCGGTGCCTTACCGCCGCGAGACGTTTACCGCCAAGCGCATCGTGCTCGACTTTGACGGCGACTTCAGTCTGATGGATGCCTCCAGTCTGTCCAACAATGCCAAGGGCAAGAGTCTGGCCGAGCTTCAGCGCGGCAAGGACTCGCTCACGCTGCACTACGACAGTGTGGGCGCCGACTATATGGACTATGCCCGCATGACCTACTACCGCCAGGACAGCATCACACCCCACCAGCGGCTGGCTGTGGCAAAGATTATCAAGAGCCAGTCGGTGGACTTTGACTCCGTGTGTGCCAAACTCTCGCCCGACGCTCGCAAGAATATGGTGAACAGCGCTCTCTCTGATGTGCAGAGCGCCAAGGTGGACTTGGACTTCAAGAAACTGATAACCAATGACGGTGACCGACTGATACGCGAGCACAAGCTCGAGTCTATCAAGAAGTTTGCCCTCGCCCTGTCGTGTCTGATATTCTTCTTCATCGGTGCGCCGCTCGGCACCATCATCCGCAAGGGTGGTCTGGGTATCCCCATCATCGTGTCGGTGTTTGTGTATATCATCTACTACATCCTGGACAGCACGGGATATAAGATGGCACGTTCGGGAATATGGTCAATATGGTATGGCACGGCACTTGCGCCGGTGGTGCTCATCCCCACGGCGGCATTTGTCACCTACAAGGCTTCGCACGACTCGATGGTGTTCAACCTCGACCTGTGGCGCAGTCTGGCCATGCGCCTGCTGGGTCTGCGTCTGAAGCGCCATGTGCCCATGAAGGAGGTTGTCGTAGACGAGCCCGACTATCGCGGCGATGCCGAGAAACTGGCGCAGATAAGCCGGGAGATACTGGAATACTCGCGTCGTCACCGTCTGCGCTCGGCGCCCAACGTGATAAAGGTGTTCTTCAAGTACTCGCCCGACCACGCCATAGAGAAAATCAATGCCCGACTGGAAGAGGTAATCGAAGACCTGTCCAACACGCGCGATGTGGTAATCATCAACGAGATGAACTTCTATCCCTACATCGCCACCAAGGCCCATACGCGCCCCTTCGAGCGCCGATGGCTCAACATTCTGGCTGCGCTGTGTCTGCCCCTGGGCCTGTTTCTGTACATTCGCATGTGGCAGTTCCGCATCCGTCTGTTCAATGATCTGCGCGACATCCAGCAGGCCAATGCCAACATCATATCGAGAATAGAGAAGATAGTATAATATATATAATAAGGTGTAATCACTCAGACAAGAACCAAGATTATGACTGATTTCAACATAGATAATATAGAGGCAGCCGTCAAGGACTTTGCCGAAGGTAAATTTGTGATTGTGGTCGACGATGAAGACCGCGAGAATGAAGGCGACCTGATTATCGCCGCCGAAAAGATAACACCCGAGAAGGTGAACTTCATGCTCAAGCATGCCCGCGGCGTGCTCTGTGCCCCCATCACCATCAGCCGTTGTGAAGAACTGGACCTGCCCCATCAGGTCTCTGACAATACCTCGATGCTTGGCACGCCGTTTACGGTAACGATAGACAAGCTGGAGGGCTGTAGCACAGGCGTGTCGGCACATGATCGAGCCGCCACCATACAGGCTCTGGCTGACCCCGCATCGACTCCGCAGACCTTTGGCCGTCCCGGCCATATCAATCCCCTCTACGCCCAGGACAACGGCGTGCTGCGCCGTAGTGGCCATACCGAAGCGGCCATCGATTTGTGCAAACTGGCAGGTCTCTATCCCGCCGGCGCACTCATGGAAATCATGAACGAAGACGGAACGATGGCTCGCATGCCCGAGTTGTGCAAGATGGCAGAAGAGTGGGGCATGCGCATCGTGTCTATCAAGGACCTTATCGCCTACAGACTCACCAAGGAGTCGATTATCGAGGTGGGCGACGAGGTGGAGATGCCTACCGAGTATGGCGACTTCAAACTCATCCCCTTCCGTCAGCAGAGTAACGGTCTGGAACACATGGCTCTCGTCAAGGGAGAGTGGCGTCCGGACGAGCCCATACTGGTGAGAGTGCACTCTTCGTGCGCCACCGGCGATATCCTGGGCAGCAAGCGCTGCGACTGCGGCGAACAGCTGCACAAGGCCATGCAGATGATAGACCGTGAAGGTAAAGGTGTGCTCATCTACATGCAGCAGGAAGGTCGCGGTATCGGACTGATGAACAAGATAGCTGCCTACAAACTGCAGGAGGAGGGGTATGACACGGTGGATGCCAATGTGCATCTCGGCTTTAAGCCCGACGAGCGCGACTATGGTTGTGGCGCGCAGATGCTGCGTCATCTCAATGTCCACAAGATGCGTCTGCTCACCAACAATCCCGTGAAGCGTGTGGGTCTGGAGGCTTACGGACTCGAAATCGTGGAGAACGTGCCCATCGAGATTACCCCCAATGTCTACAACGAGCGCTATCTCAAGACCAAGCGCGACCGTATGGGCCACACCCTCCATCTTAAATAATATAGGTTAAATCACCGTAGATGGGATAGGGTAGGCCGCGGCCGGGTTGTTTGCAATAATATAGAACAGCCTATATAAGAACGTTAAAAAGTATATTATGATTAATTTGTCAGATTGTATCAATCGCCTGGCTCCATCGGCTACGCTGGCGATGTCGCAGAAGAGTAGCGAGATGAAGGCCCAAGGCATTGATGTCATCAATCTCAGTGTGGGAGAACCAGACTTTAACACTCCCGACCACATCAAGGAAGCTGCCAAGAAGGCTATCGATGACAACTATTCGCGCTATTCGCCTGTGGCGGGCTATGCCTCGCTCAGGGAAGCCATTGTGCGAAAGCTCAAGCGCGAGAACGGACTTGACTACACGCCTGCCCAGATATCGGTGTCAAACGGCGCCAAGCAGGGTGTGTGCAATACGGTCATGGCGCTCGTCAACAAGGGAGACGAGGTCATCATCCCGGCTCCCTACTGGGTAAGTTATCCGCAGATGGTCAAGATGGCCGACGGCGAACCGGTCATCGTGAACACTGGATTTGAACAGGACTTCAAAATGACTGCCCAGCAACTCGAGCAGGCCATCACTCCCAAGACCCGCCTGCTCATACTCTGCTCGCCAAGCAATCCTACAGGAAGCGTCTATTCGCGTGAAGAACTGCGGGAATTGGCAGAAGTGATACTGCGCCACGACGGCGTCTATGTTCTGGCTGATGAAATCTACGAGCATATCAACTATACCGGACATCATGAGAGCATTGCTCAGTTTGAAGGCATGCAGGAGCGGTGCATCATCGTCAACGGTGTGTCCAAAGCCTATGCCATGACCGGCTGGCGTATCGGTTACATCGCTGCCCCTGAATGGATCGTCAAGGGATGCAACAAGTTGCAGGGCCAATACACCAGCGGCCCATGTTCGGTAAGCCAGAAAGCGGCTGAAGCTGCCTATGATTCGCCTCAGAGTTGCGTAGAGGAAATGCGAAAGGCGTTTGAGCGTCGTCGCAACCTTATCGTCGACCTGGCCAAAGATATCCCTGGCCTCGAGGTCAACTGTCCGCAAGGCGCTTTCTACCTCTTCCCCAAGTGCAGCAGCTTCTTCGGAAAGAGCGACGGCACGCGCGTCATCAACAG
Organism: Prevotella sp. P4-67; assembly: GCF_002251325.1. Lineage (NCBI taxonomy): Bacteria > Pseudomonadati > Bacteroidota > Bacteroidia > Bacteroidales > Prevotellaceae > Prevotella > Prevotella sp. P4-67. The sequence continues at coordinate 73,217 of NZ_NPJL01000065.1, read as the reverse complement.
TTCTACCGACCTGGCCATGTATCTGCTCGAAGAAGCCCATGTAGCTACTGTCGGTGGCGATGCTTTCGGTGATTCCGATTGCTTCAGAATGAGTTACGCCACCAGCGATGAAAATATTCGCACGGCCATGGGACGCATTAAGGCTGCGCTTGGCAAACTCAAATGATATACGCCATCTAAAAAAGTCACAAATATCTTGTTAAAACTTCTTAATTAAGTGGCGGATATATATTAATTTGCTATCTTTGCTTGTCAAAAGATACAATCAGTTCAATTGTGCAAAACAAGGGAAAGAAAACAAGAAGAAATAGATTAACTTATAACATTTTATTAATAACCAAAAATTAATTGTAACATTATGGCAACTACAAAAAAAGCAGCCCCCAAGAAGGGCTTTCAGGGAGTTAGAGATGCAATTTGGATCATCGTTGTTTGCTTCGGTCTGGCCGTAGCTTTCTACGAGGGATTCCTCGGTAACGGAGCTAACTTCCACGGTGGAGACAACAGCGGTGAGCCCGCTAACCTGCTCGGTACAATCTACAAAGGTGGTATCGTAGTACCTGTAATCTTCACTCTGTTGTTCACCGTTATCGCACTCGGTGTTGAGCGTTTCTTCGCCCTCCGCTCTGCTTTCGGTAAGATGTCTCTCGCTAAGTTCACTGCTGAGGTTAAGGTAGCTATCAAGGCTGGCGATTTCGCTAAGGCTCACCAGCTCTGCGACAAGATGCAGGGTACTGTAGCTAACGTAGTTAACGCTTCTCTGAATACTTATGAGGAGATGGAGAAGACTACTGGCGTTAAGAAGAGCCAGAAGATCGCTAAGATTCAGCAGGCTCACGAGGAGGCTACTCAGCTTGAGATGCCTACTCTGCAGATGAACCTCCCCATCGTAGCAACTATCGTAACTCTCGGTACTCTTACCGCTCTGTTCGGTACCGTTGTTGGTATGATCCGTTCATTCGCCGCTCTGGCTGCAGGTGGTGGTGCTGACTCACAGGCACTTTCTACTGGTATTTCTGAGGCCTTGGTTAATACCGCATCTGGTATCTTGACATCTTGGTTCGCCGTTGTTATCTACAACTTCTTCACAAACAAGATTGATAAGCTGACTTACGCTCTTGATGAAGTTGGTTACACTATTGCTCAGACATACGAAGCCAACCACGGAGAAGAAGCTTAATTTTTGCTAACCCTTTAAAAATTTATCGCTATGGGTAAAGTAAAAATTGAGAAGAAAGATGTCTGGATCGACATGACTCCTATGTCCGATGTCATGGTGCTCCTGCTGACATTCTTCATGTTGACATCAACATTCGTGAAGAATGAGCCAGTAAAGGTGAACACCCCTGGATCGGTTTCGGAGATTAAAGTGCCCGAGAAGGACGTGCTGACCATCAGTGTAGCCAAGGATGGCAAGGTATTCATGAGCATCGAAAATGCCAACGACCTCGTTAGTGTTGTTGATGCCATGACCAGCCGATTTGGTGTGACTTTGAATGGAGCACAGCGTGAAGCTCTCAAGAAGCATTCAATGCTTGGTGTGAGCGTAGAAAAATTGCCCGCATATCTGAGTCTTCCCGAAGACCAGATGACTGACGCCATACAGAAAGAAGGTATTCCTACCGACAGTATCGACAATGGCGATGGCAAGAAGGGTATGAGCGAGTTCCAGTTGTGGGTTGCTGAAGCTGTCTTAGTCAATGAGGATATGAAGATTGCCATCAAGGCAGACTCTGACACTCCTTACAAGACAGTGAAGACTGTAATGTCTGAGCTTCAGGATATGAACCAGAACCGCTATTATCTTATCACTTCTTTAAAGAAAGAGGAGGACTAAAGAATGGCAAAGCAGAAAGCAAGTAAACAAAAGAAAATGAATGTCCGCGTAGACTTTACGCCTATGGTGGATATGATGATGCTTCTTATCACGTTCTTTATGCTCTGTACGTCTTTGGCCAAACCTCAGACTATGGAATTGAGTATGCCAAGTAATGACAAGAACACGAAAGATGAAGACAAGTCTGTGACCAAGGCTTCTTACACCATTACAATATATGTAGGTGCCGATGACCAGATTTACTACATCGCTGGTTTGCCCAAATACGATGACCCTACCTGCCTGAAGAAGACAACTTGGGGTAAGGACGGTATTCGTAAGGTGCTCATTACCCACGTTACTGAAGATGGCACTCAGCCTGTACAGCAAGTGATGTTGGCCAAGGCTAAACTTGATGAAAAGAAGCTCAACGAGCCCAACTTCCCCGACACGCTCTACAACAGCGAGCTGTCTAAGATTAAGGCCGGTGACCTCGGTAATGGCCAGAAGATTTCGACCATGACCATCATCATCAAGGCTACTGACAAGGCCAGCTACAAGAACTTGATAGATGCTCTCGATGAAATGCAGTTGTGCAGCATCGGTAAGTATGTGATTGATAAAGTTAACCCAGACGACCAAAAGCTGCTTGATAAGGCAGGCGTTAAGTAGTCGTTATTGTTGAATTATTAAAATTAAGAAGACTATGTCAAAAATTGATTTGATTTCTTCAGACTGGGTTGATTTGGTATTTGAAGGGCGCAATAAGGCCTACGGTGCCTATAGACTCCGTAAGAGCACTACCAAGCGTAACATCCTCGCTATGGTTGCAGTTGTAATACTGTTGATTGTTGCCTTTATCATTCTCACAGTCAAGAATTTTGTAGACGAGCAGCGTGCCAAGGTCGCAATGACCCAGGTGGCTGAGCTTACTAACTATGACCAGCCCAAGAAGAAGGCTGAGGTTAAGCAGAAGAAAGTCGAGGTTGAACCCGAGCGTGTTGTAGAGCGCGTAAAGAGCTCTATCAAGTTTACCGCTCCTGTCATCAAGAAGGATGAAGAGGTGAAGCCCGATGAAGAGCTTAAGACTCAGGACGAATTGATGAGTACCAAGACCGCCATCGGTACCTTTGATGTAAAGGGTAACGATGATGCCAATGGTGAGATTCTCAAGGCCAAGGAAGTTATTGCCGAGCCCGAGCCACCTAAGCATGAGGAGGAAAACAAGGTATTCGATATCGTAGAGCAGCAGCCTTTGTTCCCCGGTGGTCCTGCGGCGCTTATGAAGTATCTCTCTGAGAATACTAAGTATCCCGTTGTAGCCCAGGAGAATGGTGTTCAGGGCCGTGTAACTGTACAGTTCGTGGTTGAGAAGGATGGTTCTATCTCAGACGTACACGTTTTGAGAGGTGTAGACCCATCACTCGACAAGGAAGCCGTACGCGTGGTTAAGTCAATGCCACGTTGGACTCCTGGTAAGCAGAATGGTATTACCGTTCGTGTGAACTACCGCGTTCCTGTATTGTTCAGATTGCAATAGTAAACGTTTGAATAATGAAGAAGACCGTATTCTACAGTATTGTAGGATTAACACTTTTCGCCTGCTTTTGTCTTTCTTGCTCCGGTAAGAAAAACAAAAGCGGACGAACAGATACATATTCGTCAGGGGTGGCCAGTTTCGCCTCTGACGAAAGTTTTAGCCCCATTATTGATGAGGAAGTTGAGCTCTTCCAATTCACTTACCCCCAGGCTACGCTCAAGCCTATCTACACCAACGAGTCAGACGCTATCACGATGTTGCTGCAAGGAAAGATTTGTCTTGCCGTGACAGCCCGCGATTATAGGGATATGGAGCGTCAGAGCTTGCGTGACAAGAGTTTCAATCCCCGTGCCATACCTATCGCTTACGATGGCTTGGCGCTTATTGTCAACAAGGCCAACAATGACACCTGTATATCTGTCAAGGATTTTGCTGCCATCATGTCGGGTAAGATTACCCAGTGGAAGCAACTCAATCCCAAGTCAGACAAAGGCGAGGTGCTCATAGTCTTTGACAATAAGAAATCCAGTACCGTCCACTTTGTGGAAGACAGTATCCTTGGCGGCAAGCCCATTACCAACCCCAATATGGCAGCCACCAACAACACCGCCGACGTCATCAAGTATGTTGAAGAGAATGTCAATGCCATTGGCATTATCGGCAGCAACTGGCTCAATGACAAGCGCGACACCACCAACCTCACATTCAAGAAGAATATCCGTACGATGTCGGTTTCCCGGCTTGACAAGGCTACGCCCGAGAACAGCTGGAAGCCCTATCAATACTATATTTATAATGGCAACTATCCCCTTTCGCGCACCATCTATGCGCTTCTCAACGACCCGTTGCGTGGTCTGCCGTGGGGCTTTGCCAACTTCATGCACTCCCCCAAGGGCCAGCTCATTATTTTCAAGTCCGGCCTGCTCCCTGTTCAGGGCAACATCACCATTCGTGATGTTAATATAACCAAATAGCCGTAACATTGAGAATTGGTACAACGTCCTATAATTAAGTAACCCTAAAAGTTAGAATTATGAAGTCGATTAAATATTTCTTTATCGGAGCTCTGCTGATGGGTTTCAGCGCTCCCGCAATGTCACAGGATATGAAGAGTGACATCGAGAACATTAGTAAACTGGTTAAGGAAAACAAGTCCAATCCTGCTGCTATCAAGGATGAGATTAAGGCTTTCCGCAAGAACTACAAGAAGAACGCTGAGGCACTGACAGCCCTCGGCCGCGCTTATCTTGATGTCAAGGATACCGCCAATGCCGTGGCTTTGGCCGAGAATGCCTTGAAGGTCAACAGCAAGTATGGTCCTGGCTACGTGCTCATGGGCGATATCGAAGTTGCCAAGGACAATGGTGGTAGCGCATCCGCTTGGTTTGAGCAGGCCACTATGATGGACCCCCAGAACATTGAGGGCTACCGTCGTTATGCCCAGGTCAACAGCAAGGCCAACCCCACTATGGCTGTGATGAAACTCGAGGAACTCCGCAAGGTTCGCCCCGACTATCCCGTTGACATCATTTCTGCCGAGATTTTCGACAAGGCTGGTCGCCTCGAGAAAGCTGTCGAGTATTATGACAAGGTTGACCGCAGCCAGATGGAAGACTATCAGCTGGCAGCCTATGCCACCGACTGCTTCCTGCTCGGCAAGTACGAGAAGAGTCTTGAGATAGCCCAGATGGGTGCTGGCAAATTCCCTTCCAACTCTGCCCTCAACCGTCTGTGCATGTTCAACAACACCGAGTTGAAGAAATTCCCCGAGGCAGTGGCTGCCGGCAAGGCTCTCTTCGCTTGCGAGGGTGCCAAGATTTCTGGCAACGACCACCTCTATTACGCTTCTGCGCTTAAGGGTAACAAGGAGCTTGACAGCGCTATCGAGCAGTACATCAAGGCTGCAGAGGTGGCTCCCGAGGACAAGGACCTGCAGATTTCTGTTTACAGAGACCTCGCCGAGGTTTATGGCCAGAAGGGCGACATCGACAAGGCTGTTGAAAACTTCAACAAGTACATCGAAATCTCTTCCAAGCGCACCGCTTCTATGTATGGTCAGCTCGCTGCTCTCTACAAAAACCAGGCTGCCAAGGTAGAGGGAGCCGAAATGGAGAAGTATCTGCTCGAGGCCGACAAGGTATATGCTACCATCGCCGAGCAGTTCTCAACCTTTGCTGACTACGCTACTCTCCAGCGTGCTCACATCGGCTTCCAGCTCGACCCAGAGACCAAGACCGGTGCTGCCAAGCCCCACTACGAGAAGCTCGTAGAGATTATCAAGGGTCACGAGACCATGGATGACCGCGACAAGGCCAACCTCCTCGAGGCTTACAGATACCTCGGCTACTATTACACTCTCGCCAAAGAGAACGACAAGGCAGCCGAATACTGGCACAAGGTGCTCGAGCTCGACCCAGAGAATGCTGCCGCTAAGGCCGCTCTCGGTATCAAGGAGTAAGACAACCATTCAACCATAATAGCAGAGCGGGAATAAGTTCACACTATTCCCGCTCTCTTTTTTACCCGTTTCCTTATCCCCTTTATCCCATTCCTATCCCCAATGAGTGCAGAAGAACAGCAGAAGAAAGACCTCTTCTATATGTCAAAGGCCCTCGAGCAGGCCCGCATAGCCCTCGATGCTGACGAGATACCCATCGGATCCGTCATCGTGTGTGGCGACCGCATCATCGCCCGCGCCTCCAACCTCACCGAAGCCCTCCACGATGTCACCGCCCATGCCGAGATGCAGGCTATCACCTCTGCCGCCAACCTTCTCGGTGGAAAATATCTCAAGGGCTGCACCCTCTATGTCACCGTCGAACCCTGCGTGATGTGCGCTGGAGCCCTCGGCTGGTCCCAGATAGACCGAGTCGTCTATGGCGCCCCCGATGCCAAGCGCGGCTATGCCCTCTATGCTCCCCATGCCTTCCATCCCAAGACCCGCGTCACCGCCGGAGTGATGGAAGACGAGTGTCGGCAGCTGATGCAAGATTTCTTTAAGGCCAAGCGTTGACCGGCACCCGCTTCGTTACAGTTGCACGGGCTGACGCCACTATTTATTTGGCTTCCTATGAGACGTTACCTCTTTCTTGTCATCCTCGCCCTGTGCTGCGCAGCGTGCACCGGGCGCCGGTCGGCCTCCGAGCCAGCGCTCCCTGCCGAAAAAAAGCCCTTTACCATCTACCTGCAGCCCTATGAAGATTTTCCTCAACGCGAGGCAGAGGCGCTGCGAGCCTCTATCACCCAGGCACTTGGCAGAGTCTATCGCGGCGACTGGTCGCATGTCGAGGTGCTACCCAGCCGCCCCCTGCCGGCTCACGCCTATTACAAGCCACGCCAGCGCTATCTCGCCAGTGCCTTGCTTCGCGACCTCTCCGTTGCCGGTCCCGACGCTTTTGTTATAGGACTCACCCACAAAGACATCTCCTTCAACATCCACAACACCAAGAACTACGGCATTATGGGCCTTACCACCCGTGGCCACTTCAAGACCATCGTGTCAGACTATCGTGCCAAGGGCGATAACTTCCTTGCCGTCATAGTCCACGAGTTTGGCCATGGCTACTACAAAGCCCCACACTGCACCGACCCCACTTGCATCATGTGCGATTACCAGGCGCATAAAGGCAAGCCCTTCGTCTTCGGCCTGTGCCCCGCCCATCAGTACATGCATTAACCCCCTCACCATTATCCATTCCCCCCTTCTGCCCCTTGCGGTCGCTGCAGAAAGGGAGATTGCGTTTCCCCTCTCCGCCATTGCCTTTGTCCCCTCGTAGCAGCCCGTCGTCGGCTCGTAACGGAAGGAACGAGCCCTCGTGCCTATTGCCACGTGCTTCCGTATCGTATGTCACGAGCCCACGTGTCAATTGATACGAGCTGCCAACATGCATCTCAGTGGCGACAGACGGCGTCTGCGTGGGGATGAAGTCCAATGAAAATGCTCACGGTACAATGATATGGAGTTTCATCTATATGTAGAAAACTACTTTACCCTCCTTTCTTAATTTACAACTGAAATCAATATTAGGACAGTCTATTGTCATAAATATCCAAAAAACCAGCTCAAAAATCTGGAATTATGCTTTTAATACTGTATCTTTGTAGATAATTTAATGATGGTGAGTTATGAACTTTGCAGAATTAAGGGCAGCGATAAAGAACAGTATTGACCTGGACTTTCAGGTAGCCAGCAGCCGACTCCAGACCACAATATTCGGTCTTGACAGGGCCGACATATTGCCGCTTGTAGTAGAAATCGGCATCATACCAGAGGATATAAAGCACGACTCAACAGAGGAGAAGCTATATACCAAGGTGTCTGACATCCTTTTGGCCAAGTCACTCAGTGAGATGAATCTCGAGGTCGCTGTATTGACGCAACGGAGTGACAGTGCTGATATTATAGCGCAAAGTCGTTATCATGGTTATAGCCTGGTCGGTGATGCTAAAACCTTCAGGCTCAGCAGGACCGCCAAAAATGCCAAGGACTTCAAAGTAGTTTCTATGGCTCAGTGGAAGGGCGATTGCGATTACTCTGTTTTGGTTTGCCCTTACTACCAATATCCCAAAAGCGTTAGCACGATTTATAAGGAAGCTCTCGACCACAATGTCTCTTTGTTCAGCTGGGAATACCTTTATATGTTGCTAAAAGAGGGAGTAAAAGAAAGCCCTTCCTGCAATCTTAGAGAATTGTTCAACCAAAGTGCGATAATAGCCAATGCTACTACAGTGGTCAATGCCAAAGCCAACTTCTTGCAGCAGCAGAACGTGAATATCGCCGATATTGTTAATATGCCGCAAAGTAGGTTTGACGATTATCTTAAGGAAATCGTCAAGATACTCGTAGAACGCGGCAATGCCGAAATTGGTTATTACGAGAGTGAGCAGCAGCGCGTAAAGCAGTTGAGTAGAGAGGATGCTATCAACGAGCTCCTTAAATGTCTGAAGCTGGATAACAAAATCTCAACGATTAAGCAATTTATTGAGCAAATACAAAAATGATAACGGACTATATTGATAAGATAATCAATGGTAATTGCGTGGATGTGATGAAGCAGTTACCGGACAACTCCATTGATTTGGTCGTAACTTCACCTCCATACGACAATCTGAGAACATATAAAGGCTATACCTTCCCTTTCGAGGATATCGTTGCCCAATTGTATAGGATTATCAAGGAAGGCGGTGTGGTTGTCTGGGTCGTTTCCGACGCTACTGTCAATGGTAGCGAGACCTGTACCAGTTTCAGACAGGTACTAACCTTCGTTGCAAAAGGTTTCAAGTTGCACGATACGATGATATTCCAGAAAACCAATCCCGTACCCCAAATATACAGGAAGAGATATACCAACGTGTTTGAGTATATGTTTGTTTTCTCAAAAGGCAATGTGGCTACCCACAATCCTATTAAGGTCCCCTGCCTCCATGCGGGATTAGAGCTAAAGGGCACAACCTATAAAAACTATTCCAAAGGTGAACAATGTCGAACTAAATTGGCCAATCCTGTAAAGGCCGAAAAACTTAAGGGTAATATCTGGGAATATGTTGTTGGTAAAAAGGCTGTAGACCAAGAGGCCAAGAAGCACCCGGCTCCTTTCCCTTATGACCTCGCTTTAGATCATATAAGAAGTTGGTCTAATGAGGGTGATGTCGTTCTTGACCCTATGTGTGGTAGTGGTACAACCTGTGTGGCTGCCAAAGACTCTGGTAGGAAATACATAGGTATTGATATCAGTAAAGAGTACTGCCAGTTGGCTGAGAGCAGAATTAAGATGCACTCCAATACAGAGCCGTCACTATTTGTCAACATGGGTGGTTTCGCCGTTTGTCATAAGTGCTAATGGCATTGGGGGTAGTATTTGCAGACAGCTACATACAGCCAGCGGTCATATCTTTATTCTCCTTGTCGCCACCTCCGCCTCCGCCATCATCTACATAACGCCAAACGAGCACGGCCTTTTGGGTCGTGCTCGTTTGGCTTATTGGTGGGGCGGTATGTGGGCTGCTGTCGGCTTGTCTTTGGCGGTGTGGCTATTGGGCCTTGTCGTCGTCTTCGTCCACATAGTCTACATATTCGCCTTCGTCGCTGCCGAATATCTTCTGGTTTGACTGCTCCGGTGTGCGCTGGTCTATCACGCCGTCGCCTCTGCCGTTGTCGGTCTTGCGGTTGGTGCGCTGGGCGTTGCCGCCACGTAGCTGGTCTATGGCGCTTCTTACGCGTACCCACAGACCTACGCCCATCACGATGATGGCTATGATGCCTACGATGAAGATGAAGGCTATGAGCTTGAAGAGTATCATTGCTGCTTGAGTTTGTCAGTGAAATTCTTGAACACCGAGACCAGTATGTACCACACGATGATGAGCGATATGCCAGCTACTCCACACACGAGCAGGATGGGGATGCAACAGAGGATGAAGATGTACTTCAACTGGTTTTCGGCCCATCCCCAGTGCTTGAACTTGAGTGCAAACATGGGTATCTCGGCTATGAGCAGATAGCAGCTCAGCAGTATCAGCACCAGCAGTAGGGGGAGTGCCCAGGGCGAGCTCTCCAGCTGGTCGCGCCATCCGAGGATGAACGAGCCCCAGAAGAGGGCGTTGGCGGGGGTGGGCAGTCCGATGAAGCCCATGGACTGGCGCTCGTCGAGATTGAACTTGGCCAGACGCAGTGCTGAGAAGGCTGCCATGACAAAGGCTGCGAAGGGGATGTAATCGCTCACGGGCATGAGGAAGGCGGGGTAGTGTACCATGGTGAGCTCGAAGCCCACGATGGCTGCGGGTGCCAGTCCGAAGGTGATGTCGTCGGCCAGCGAGTCGAGCTCCTTGCCTATGGGTGATGACACGTGGAGCAGTCGGGCGCTCATGCCGTCGAAGAAGTCGAAGGCTGCGCCTATGACAATCCACAGGAGTGCGATGCCTACATTGCCTGTGAAGGCATGGAATGTAGCAATACATCCTGCAATGAGATTGCAGGATGTCAGTGTGTTGGGGATGATTTTCTTGATGGTCTGTAACATGGTTGTATCAGTCCTTTAGTTTGGCTATCACTGTCTGGTCGCCCGTGGTGGTCTGGCCCATCTTGACACACACCTCGGTGCCTATGGGCAGATATACGTCTACGCGCGAACCGAACTTGATGAAGCCCAGATGTTCGTCGATGAAGCATTCCTCTCCGGGCTTGGCGTAGGTCACGATGCGGCGTGCCACGGCGCCGGCTATCTGTCGGCAGAGGATGTCGGTACCCTCGGGCGTGGTAATCATGATGTCGGCGTGCTCGTTCTCCTCGCTTGCCTTGGGCAGCCATGCCTTGTGGAAGTTACCGTTGCGGTGGTTTACAAACTTCACCTTGCCGTCTACGGGGAACCAGTTGGCATGCACGTTGAAGAGGCTCATGAAGATAGACACCATGAGGCGGCGCTCATGGAAGTACTCGTTCTCCTCTACCTCTTCGATTACTACTATCTTGCCGTCGGCGGGCGCTACGACCAGCCGCTCGGTGTCCTCGCTGCCGAAGTAGCGTATAGGACATCTGAAGAAGTTGAGGATGATGGCATATATGGAGCCGAAAATGACAAGGAACGACCAGAAGGGAATCTTGGTCTCAAACGTACGGTGCAATATCAGCGCGACGGCGGCAATGAAAATGAAACCATAGATGATGGTGTCTGTGCCCTCGCGGTGGATACGTATCTTTTTTAGTTTTTTAATTCTATTGCCCATAAGGTTACTCTATATTCTATGCAAAGATACATTAATTAATGTGATGTCGCAAATATTGGCCGCGTTTTTTTTGTGGATGTCGGCAAATGTATGTAACTTTGAAACCCCAAACACAATTTTCGCCACCATTATGGAAGATTTTATACACCTGCACGTACACACCCACTACTCTATACTCGACGGTCAGTCCAAGATACCCCACCTGGTCGACAAGGCCATTGCCGACGGCATGCGCGGTATGGCGGTCACCGACCACGGCGTGATGTATGGCATCAAGGAACTGGCCGACTACTGCGCCGGCGTCAACAAGAAGCGCAAGGAGGAGGGGCTCGAGCCTTTCAAGCCCATCCTGGGTTGTGAGATGTATGTGGCGCGCCGCCGCAAGGAAGACAAGGTCAAGGAGATGGGCGACAACAGCGGTTACCACCTCATCGTGCTGGCCAAGAACTATAATGGTTACAAGAATCTCATCAAGCTCGTCTCCAATGCGTGGACAGATGGCTACTACTATCGTCCGCGTACCGACCGCGCCGACCTCGAGCGCTACCACGAAGACCTCATCGTCTGCTCGGCATGTATCGCCGGCGAGGTACCCTCCAAGATTCTGCATGGCGACATCGAGGGAGCCCGCGAGGCGTGTGAGTGGTATCATCGCGTGTTTGGCGACGACTATTACCTCGAGCTCCAGCGCCACGAGGTGACCGACCCCACCATCCTGGCCAACCGCGAAGCCTTCCCCCTGCAGCAGAAGGCCAACAAGGTGCTCATCGAGATGGCCCGCGAGTATGGCATCAAGCTCGTCTGCACCAACGACTGCCACTTTGAGGACAAGGAGACCGCCGAAGCCCACGACCATCTGCTCTGTATCTCTACGGGCAAGGACCTGGACGACCCCAACCGCATGCGCTACTCCAAGCAGGAGTGGTTTAAGACCCGCCAGGAGATGAACGACATCTTCAGCGATGTGCCCGAGGCGCTTGCCAACACCACCGAGATACTCGACAAGGTCGAGATATACAGCATCGACCACGGCCCCATCATGCCCTTCTTCCCCATCCCCGAAGACTTTGGTACCGAGGAAGAGTGGCGCCGCCGCTTCACCGAGGAGCAGCTCTTCCACGAGTTTACCTCCGACGAGAACGGTGAAAACCCGCTGCCTCCTGACGAGGCCCAGAAGGTGATAGACCGCCTGGGCGGCTACGACAAGATATACCGCATCAAGTTTGAGGCCGACTATCTGGCCCACCTCGCCTACGAGGGTGCCAAGGAGCTCTACGGCGACCCGCTGCCCGACAATGTGAAGGAGCATATCAACTTCGAGCTCCATGTCATGAAGACCATGGGTTTCCCCGGTTACTTCCTTATCGTGTCAGACTTCATCAATGCCGCCCGTCGCGACCTCGGCGTGTGGGTAGGTCCGGGCCGTGGCTCGGCTGCGGGTTCGGTTGTGGCCTACTGTCTGGGCATTACGCGCATAGACCCGCTCAAGTACGACCTGCTGTTCGAGCGTTTCCTCAACCCCGACCGTGTGAACCTCCCCGATATCGATACCGACTTCGACGACGACGGCCGAGGCAAGGTGCTGCGCTGGGTGATGGACAAGTACGGCCATGAGAACTGTGCCCATATCATTACCTATCAGGCCATGGCCACCAAGAACTCCATCAAGGATGTGGCGCGCGTGGAGCGTCTGCCCCTCGACAAGGCCAACGCCCTCTGCAAGGCCATCCCTGATCGTCTGCCCGACGGCATGAAGATGAATCTCACCAATGCCATCAAGGCCACACCCGAACTGCGTGATGCCGAGGCGTCGTCCAATCCCCAGGAGCGCAATACCATCAAGTATGCCAAGATGCTCGAGGGTACCGTGCGCGGTGTGGGTCTCCATGCTTGCGGCTTCATTATCTGCCGCGACCCCATCAGCAACTGGGTACCCGTGTCTACTGCCGACGACCCCGACTTCCCTGAGTTCAAGACGGCTGTCACCCAGTACGACGGCCACGTCATCGAGTCTACCGGCCTTATCAAGATGGACTTCCTGGGACTGAAGACTCTCTCCGAGTTGAAAGAGGCGGTAAAGAACGTGAAGCTGACCAAGGGCATCGATGTCGACATCGACACCATACCCATCGACGACGAGCTCACCTACAAGCTCTATCAGGAGGGCCGCACCATCGGAACCTTCCAGTTTGAGTCGCCCGGCATGCAGAAGTATCTGCGTGAGCTCCATCCCACCGTGTTCGAGGACCTCATCGCCATGAACGCCCTCTATCGTCCGGGTCCTATGGACTACATTCCCGACTTCATCAAGCGCAAGCACGACCCCTCGCTGGTGACCTACGACATACCCTGCATGGAGAAATATCTCAAGGACACCTATGGCATCACCGTCTACCAGGAGCAGGTGATGCTCCTGTCGCGCCAGCTGGCCAGCTTCACCCGAGGTGAGAGCGATGCCCTGCGTAAGGCTATGGGTAAGAAGAAGAAAGCCATCGTAGACGCCATGAAACCCAAGTTTATCAAGCAGGGACAGGCCAACGGCCACGACCCCCAGGTGCTCGAGAAAATCTGGGGCGACTGGGAGAAGTTTGCCTCCTATGCCTTCAACAAGTCTCATGCCACCTGCTACTCCTGGGTGGCCTACCAGACCGCCTATATGAAGGCTCACTATCCAGCCGAGTTTATGGCTGCCATCATGACCCGCCGCAAGAGCGACATCAAGGAGATTACCAAACTCATGGACGAATGTCGCACCTACGGTGTGCCCACCCTGGGCCCCGATGTCAATGAGAGTTACGAGAACTTCGGTGTAAACCACCATGGCGAGATACGCTTCGGACTGGCTGCCATCAAGGGTATGGGCGAGGCTGCCGCCACCGCCATCATCAACGAGCGCGAGGCCAACGGCCCCTTTGCCGATATCTATGACTTCGCCGAGCGCGTGGACTTCCGCAATGTCAACCGCAAAGCCTTTGAAAGCCTTGCCTACAGCGGAGGCTTCGACAGCTTCGGGCTCTATCGTGAGCAGTATTTTGCACCTTGTGGCAAGGAGGGCTCGTTCCTCGATGCCATCGTGCGTTATGGCCAGCGCTTCCAGGCGTCCAAGGCCGAGGCTGCCACTTCGCTCTTCGGTGCAGACGATGTAGAGATAGCCCATCCACAACCATCCAAGCCAGAGCTGTGGAACACGCTCGAACGACTCAACAAGGAGCGCGAACTGGTGGGCATCTATCTCTCAGCCCATCCGCTCGACGACTACGAGGTGGCGCTCAAGCACCTCTGCAATACCCAGTGTATCGACATCCGCGGTCGCGACACCGACATGGAGCCGCTGAGCAAACTGCAGGAGGTAACCTTCGGCGGAATCATCACCGAGTCGACCGAGCGCTTCTCCAACTACAGTGGCAAGCCCTTCGGTATCATCCAGATAGAAGATTACAGCGGCACTGGCGAGTTGAGTATCTTTGATGCCGAATGGCCCAAGTGGAACGGCATGCTCAAGAAGGAATATCTCGTGCGCATCACCGCCAAGTGCGTGGAGCGCTACCGTGGTTCGGGCAAGTTCCAGCTCAATATCGTCAACGTAGAGTTCCTCGTCGATGTCAAGAACCGCGGCATCACCAGCATGACGATAGGCATAGACTGCGACAAGTTTGACGAGCAGCTTGAAGACAACCTCGCCACCAAGCTCAACGACAACCTCGGCCAGACCCCCCTGCTCATACGCTTCTACAACTGTATGGACCAGAGGGGCGAGATAGTGATGCGCTCGGCCAAGAGCGTCAATGTGACCAGGAAACTGCTCGACTTCCTCGACGAATATCACTTCAGCTATCAGTTCAATACCTGACGACTCCCTCCGCTGCGTAGCGGCGGTTGCAGATACGAGAAATGGTTCGACAGCAGCTCAATGCAAGCTCTGTCGAACCATTTCTCGTATCTGTAGTAAGGGTGTTATCAGTTGTGGACCAGCGTGCCTATCTCTTCGCCGTCCATCACGCGCTTGAGGTTGCCCACCACATCCATGTTGAATACATAGATAGGCAGATTGTTCTCCTTGCACATCGTGGTGGCGGTGAGGTCCATCACGCGCAGGTTGCGGGTATAAATCTCGTCGAAGGTGATGTCGTGAAACTTGGTGGCAGTGGGGTCCTTCTCGGGGTCGGCGGTGTAGATGCCGTCTACGCGGGTGCCCTTGAGCATCACATCGGCCTCAATCTCTATGCCTCGCAGCGACGAGCCGGTGTCGGTGGTGAAGTAGGGGCTGCCCGTGCCGCCCGAGAAGATGCACACGCGGCCGTCTTCCATAGCCTCGATGGCCTTCCACTTGCTGTAGAACTCGCCGATGGGCTCCATGCGTATGGCGGTGAGCACCTTGGTCTTTACGCCCTCGGCCTCGAGAGCCGAACTCAGCGCCAGCGAGTTGATTACCGTGGCACACATGCCCATCTGGTCGCCCTTGACGCGGTCGAAGCCCTTCTGGCTGCCGCTCAGTCCGCGGAAGATGTTGCCGCCGCCGATGACAATGCCTATCTGCACACCCATCTCGTGTATCTCCTTGATTTGGCGGGCATAGTCACCCAGTCGCTCAGGGTCGATACCATAATTCTGATTGCCCATCAAGCTCTCGCCCGAGAGCTTGAGGAGGATTCTCTTAAATCTTGCCATAGTCTTATTTGTATTTTCAGATGATAAATTCCACTTCCTTGAACGCATAGCTGCGCTGTCGGCCCTCGCTGTCGCGCAGACTGAGCCTGCCGTCGTAGGCCACGCCCACCAGCTCGGCGTCAAATTCGCCGTCTTTGTCGCGATAGCGGTAGAAACCCTTGCGGCGGTAGAGCGCCTCGTGATACTCGCGGCTTATGCCGGCATAGTCGCCCTCCAGCACCCGTCGGTAGTAGTCGTCGAAGGCTTGGAGGATGCGCTCGAGCAGATGGTCTATGCTCTCGTCGCTGCCCGTGATCTGGCTGAGCGACACGGGGTTGGGCGCGTCGCTGGTGAAGCGCCGCTGGTTTACGTTGATGCCTGTGCCCATAATCATGCGCTTCAGTCGGCCGCCGCTTACCGCCGTCTCGATGAGCGTTCCGCTGAGCTTGCGGTCGCGGTGGTAGATGTCGTTGGGCCACTTCAGCTCCATGCCGTCGGCATAGGCATCGAGCGCCCGCTTCAGGGCCAGCGCTTCGGCCATAGCCAGCACAAACTGGTGGCCTATCGCCACCTCCACGGGGCGTATCTGTATCGAGAAGAGCAGGTTCTGTCCCTCAGCGTCCTCCCATCGGTTGCCTCCCTGTCCGCGTCCGGCGGTCTGGTGGCGTGCTGTGACCACCACCACATCCTCGTCGCCCCGATAGGCGTGCAGATAGGTATTGGTCGAATCGACGGTGTCCAGTCTTATCACTCTCATATCACTCATCTACTCAGCAGCAATGGGTTGAAGGCATCCTCGGTGTGTATCACGTCGCAGTGGCGTGAGTCCATGCCCACCACGGTGATGATGTCAAACCTCACATCGGCGTCAATGCCCATCTGCTTGACATAGGCATTGGCGGCAATGGCGAGATTGCGCATCTTGGTCTCGTCGACGGCCAGGATAGGGTCTATCGTCAAGCCCTCCGAGCGCGTCTTCACCTCGACGATGACCAGCAGGTCCTGCGTCTCGGTAATGGCCACGATGTCCAGATCGCGCTTGCCCAGTCGCCAGTCGCGGTCCTTGATGATATATCCATGGTTCTCCAGGTAGCATGCCGCCACCTCTTCTCCCCATTTGCCTAAGTCGTTGTGTTCAGCCATAACTGTCTGCAAATGTAATACTTTTCCGCCACTCAGCCAACTAAAGGCAAGAGAAATAGGCTGCCCCCCACCAATATTGCCGCCCCCGCCGCTCCTGGTTTCCATCTCCGCCGCTTAAGGTGCAGCGGAGTTTCAATGACAGTGTAATTGCTAAATTCGAGTAGGGTGGTTATGCAAACTTCTCCTGGAAATGCGCTTTATTCAGCTAAATGTGTAAATTTTTGATAGATTTAGCTGAATATACGCCATGTTTTAGTATTTTTGCAACTGAAACATTGATACTTGAATATGTTTCCTGATACGAAAAGAAATATACTATAAGAGTTCATATCTCTCTACATGTTAAATTATTAATTGCTGATAACTATGAGATTGAAGCCAAAACTCCTCAATGCAATAATATTAGGATTGACAATGTTCCTTTCAATGCAAACAGCTTTTGCTGCTTGCAAACAGTCATTTGCCGCTCAACAAAAGAAGGTAGCGACCATTAGCAAAAAGAGAGTTGTCAAGAGCAAGAAGAGAACCTATCGCAAGGCTTCGGCGCGTAAATATTCGCATAGGGAACTGAACGCCATTATGCGGATACTTGAGCGGAAGTTCCTGTCGGAAGACAAGACCCCGGCCTTGCGAAATGTTGTTGGATTTGGAATGGGATCCAACTCCATTGATGTTGCGCTCCGTTGGAACACGAAGGAGAAGCAGCAGGAGTTTCGTAGGCTGATTTACAACTCGCCCGCCATCAGGTTTGAGGGCAAGTTGGACCCTATCATCGACAACAGGGAAGGCGTGAGCACCTACCAAGGCATCTTCCTCAAGGCGGAGAAGCCTTCCTATCCATTGGGCACCACGGAGATCAGATTCACGATTACCAACCATAGTGGCGAAGAATTTGTGTATGGCGATGCCTATAGCATCACGGCCCAAGGAGCGGATGGCAATTGGTTTGTTGTGCCCACCGATTGCTCGTTCACGGCCATCGGTCATGTTTTAAGCGATGGTCAAAGCGGCACCATCACGGCCCATCTTTTTCCCGATATTCTTCCAAACAATCCTGGCGTCTATCGCTTCTTCTATGAAGAAAACATAGATGGCAATAAGGTGCTGCTTATGGCAACCTTTGAGTTGAAGTAAATAAAAAAGAATTGTTGCTTATGAAAATACTCTTCAGTTTATTGGCATTACCTGTTGGCGGAATTAATTTAGTGCATACTTAATTCTGCCAATTGGCTTGTTGTTAATGAAGTTTACGTATTGCAGAATGGTAAGTGCACTAATTTTGCCAATGATTCTGGCAAACAATCCATTCGTTATTTTCGCGTAGTTCCTGATGACCAGGAACTGGTCTGTAAGTTGTGAGAATGTTGTCTCAATCCTCTTTCTTGCCTTTGCAAACGGAATGAATGTCGGTTTCCAATCCTTTTGGTTGAGCCGATATGGACACTCCAGTCTTATGTGTGCGGTTTCAAACAAGTCAAGCTGTACGTCAGCTCCAATATACCCTTTGTCACCATAGATGCTACAGTCGTGATAAGTATGTTTTACATCCTTCATATAATGGAGGTCAGCCACACTTGCCTTTGACAGATCATAGGAATGGATAACTCCACTTAACCCACAGAGAGCGTGTAACTTATAACCAAAATAATACGTGTTCTGCGAAGCACAGAAGCCGAAGTCGGGAGCTTGCGAGAAATTGCCGGCACGCCCCATCTTGCAACGTTTTCCTCTTGCAACCCTACAAACCTCTATCGGCTTGGAGTCAACAAAGAATTGTTCCTCTCCGCCATCCATTTCCATGGCAATCCTCTTGCGCAGTTCCTCACACAGGCCTGACGTTTTCTTCCTGCGGTCATTGAACTGTCTCCTTGATATGAGATTGGGAATACTGTCCTTGTGTTCTTGCAATTTATAGTCGAACAACCACTTCTCGCTATCAATGCTCTCGGTCTCTGCCGTCAGGGATAGCGCCACCACTTCCAAATCTGAAAACTTGGGAACAGGACCACGACGTGGAACATTACCAGATTCATTGACGAGATTTTCAGAGAATTGCTTGCATATCTCAAGTATTTTGACGAATTTTGTATAAAGGTTGTACATACGATGATTTGAACTTAATGTTTTGATCACCACTAAGTTACTAAAAATCAGCGACATGTACAACTTTTTACTCATATTTGTCAACTTAAATTAATTCCGCCAACTGGTAGAGATGGAAAATTCGTGCCTAATATGGTTACAGCTTATTGAGTTTACTCATGCTGTGGGCCTTTATTTTGTGTGCCAGGCTTATGAGGATCTAAAAAGGATTTCATTCTCGTAAAACTTAAAAATATGATTAATAATTGGTAATGCGCTTTATTCAGCTAAATATGTGTTTTTTTGATAGATTTAGCAGAATATACACCATTTGGGGTTATTTTTGCGGCATACCCCAAGTCAATCAGCACGCCGCCAAGAGTATAAGTGCCAACAATTATCTTAATCTTCTTCTTGATAATCTGCTGATGGCATGCAATGTGCCAATATACCACAATAACGTGGAATGTTGCTGTTGTGAGAAGCAAATTGGGGGACAAGATAATCGTTAAATCTTCAAAGGTTAGTGTGAGGCTGCATATATAACATGGTAATTAAAGGACAATTTTCGATTCAGGGAAATGTATGGAATAGATTAATGGGATGTAAAAGAGAAAATATTGCAAGTCTAAAGGCAAATATCGCTAATTAATGGAGAGTGGTATCAGGTTTAATTACTAAATATTAATAGAAAACGGACAATTATTCGCTATTCTCGTTGCTTTTACATAACTTTGTGTTCAAGTTTAATCAAATAGATAATTACTTAACGAAGAATAAGGACAATGAAAGACCCCGATTGGCAGAAGTGCGTTTTATGTGCAGACAGTAAGAATGTAATAAAACGTATTCCTGATAATTCTATCGACTTCATTTTGACCGACCCTCCATATAATCTCGGTCAACATTCAACTGGCAATATACCATTGCCAGGCCGTTCGGCTATGAATAATGATGTTGCTGATTGGGATATGGTAGATTTCAATCCAGAAGAATGGGCTGATGAATTCATTCGTATATTAAAGCCTACAGGAAATTTGTTCATATTCACTTCATATAATCAACTTGGACGTTGGTACAATTGTCTTGATCAAAAGTTTGATACAACAAATTTCATGATTTGGCATAAAACCAACCCTGCTCCCAAAATTTTTAAGGTTGGCTTTCTGAATAGTTGTGAAATGATATTTGTATGCTGGAATAAAAAACACACATGGAATTTCCTATCGCAGAGAGAGATGCATAACTTCATAGAAAGTCCGATATGTATGCGTCCAGAACGCCTAAGCAACCCAAAACATCCAGCGCAAAAGCCTCTTGCCATATTAAAAAAAATGATAGAGGTGGCAACAAACGAGAATGATATAGTATTTGACCCGTTTATGGGAGTGGGATCAACAGGAGTAGCCGCAATAGAACTGAAAAGGCGTTTTATTGGAGTTGAATTAAATAATGAATATTTTGAAGCAGCAAAGAAACGAATAAATATGGCATTCAATAAGGGCAGTAAATTAAACACCACGGATTACTCTTTAGAAGAGGATTCATACATGGTACACGAACCATCAGTCGGGGTACATACTTCGCTTTTTATGCTTGATAGTTTTTTCAAAGCCAAAGCATCTACAACGCAATCTGTGTTTATAGATAGGAAAACGAGCTTATCTCCTATAATTAAGTGGCCTGGCGGTAAGGAGAAAGAATTGAAGTATATTATTCCTAATCTGCCACAGTTTGAAAGATATTTTGAACCTTTTGTAGGAGGAGGATCCGTGTTCATGGGAATCAATGCAAAAGAGTATTTCATTAATGATTTCTCTGAAGAATTGGTTCAACTTTACCGATACATATCTGAAAATGACAAGGATTTTTACAGATATGTAGAAGCTATGGATGCGTCATGGAACAATGCAGAGAATTTTTTCCATAACAACAAAAAGCTAGTTGATGTTTACTTAAACTTCAAGAGTGGGCAATTAGACAAGGAAGGCCTTAAAAAATACATTGTAAATTTTATTACAAGAAAGAAGGATGAAATTGAAAGTATTTTAGATAATGCTTTTCGTGGAGTACAATGTATTATGTGCAAGGAACTTGAAACAAACCTATTTCGCAAGATGGTGCGCATGTGCGAACTTGAATTGCAAAAGCAGGATTTGCCTCTTAAAGACTTAAACGACAACATCGAAACGGCTATCAAGAGTGCGCTATATATGAATTATCGCAACTTGTACAACGACAAAAGTATTGGCGGAGATAATCCGCATATGTATAGTGCATTGTTCTTTTTCATGCGCAACTATGCATATAGTGGCATGTTTAGATATAGTAGGAATGGCAAATTCAATGTTCCGTATGGAGGTATAGCCTATAATAGCAAAATGATGAAAAAGAAACTCAATTATTATCGATCAAGACTTTTGCAGGATCATTTTGAGAATGCTCATATCTACAATTTAGATTTTGAAGCATTCCTAAGAGAAGTTCAGCCAAACGAAAATGATTTTGTTTTTCTTGATCCTCCTTACGATAGTGAATTCAGTACCTATGCTCAAAATACATTCACAAAGGCAGACCAAGAAAGACTCGCAAATTTCATGATAAATGAGTGCAAAGCCAAGTGGATGATGATTATTAAGAATACCGATTTTATATATGAATTGTACAGTAAAAAAGGTATAAATATTCGAACATTCGATAAGGAATATCTTGTTAGCTTCATGAATAGAAACGACAAGAAAGTTACGCATCTTCTCATAACAAATTATTGATAGTATGAAACGTATAACGGAAAGTCAGTTGGTTTTGCCAGCTTTATACTTGATGTCAAAATCAGTAAATGGTTTTGTCTCCACAAGTGATTTAATCTCTGGGTTGACCGAAGTGTTGCACCCAACCGGTGTTGATGCAGAAATATTATCAGGCAGATCAGATACTTACTTCTCTCAGAAAGTTAGAAACTTGAAAAGCCATGATACATTTCAACGTGATAATTATGCAACTAATGTACCTGGTGGTTTTTGTATCACTTCTGTTGGAAAGGAGTATCTCGGCGCTCATAGTGAGGCATTATCTTACTTGTTCGAAGAAGATTTCAACTACGAAGATGTAAAAACTGCAATTGAAAGCATTGCCTCAAGTGGCAATAGGCGCGTGCTGCCTATAGAGGAAATTGTATCAGAAGGAAGAGTTGTTACAAGAAATGTTCAGACGCGAGAAAGGTCTTCACATTTAAGAAAGATAGCGATTGAACATTTTACCCGTAACAATATCATCTCTTGTGATTGTTGTGGTTTTAATTTCCCCAAATATTATGGTGATGTTTATGGCAAGGATTGTATAGAAATCCACCATAAGAGACCTATTTTCCAGTATCAAGGAGATACATTTGAACAGTTGGTGGATAGTGCATTAGAAAACTTATTGCCTGTATGTCCGAACTGTCATAGAGTGATACACAAAAACCACATTGGAAGTGATGGCATTGCTGCTTTCATTCATGATGTTCAACAAAGAAGAATAATTCTCTAAGTTGTTATATAGTATGTGTAATCGTTTGAGTTTAGACATAATCCAAAACTCAAACGATTGGCTAAATCTGAATCATCGGTAGTAACTAATCAAACTATTAACCGCAATTTCGGAAGTCATTTATAAGCCTTTTTAGAAAGGAACTTGGCAATCGGACGAGATGGCAATCATCATGCTCCTTGTCGCGTTTCAGGATCTTCCTTCTTGCTTAAGCATATTGATAATTATTGCTGCCCTCTAAACTAAAAATAGCACAATTACTCCGCCCGAAGTCCTCCAATCTGGGACTCCGGGCTTGTTTTTTCAAAAAGTAAGCTCCTCTCTAATCAGACAGACTTTGGATCCGGGTGGCATAGCCTCCTGAACCATTTTTGCCCAGTCTTTTTCTGGTCCATCAAGTTTAGCGGACAGCAATAATAAAAAAACAAAGATACAGCCATTGCTGGCTGTATCTTTATGGTTCTCTGGGGGATGTCGTTATGCTTTACTTGAACAGCTGGGGGATGAACAGGAGCGAGTACTGGCGCCAGTTGCACCAGAGGTGGCCGCGCGGACTCTCGTGGAATGTGTACTTCAGTCCGTCTTTGTCCATGCGCTCCATGAGCCGCTTGTTCGCTGGCAACAGCCAGTCTTCGTTGCCGCATGCAATCCAGTAGAGTTTGGGGTTGCCTTGTGCCAGCTTGGTGAGCTTGGCATCGAGGTTGGCATAGGCTGGAACCTCTTCCATATTAAGATGAGAGAAGTCGACGCCGGCGGAGTAGAGGCCGATGTAATTGAACATGTCGGGATAGTTGGCTGTAATCATAAGCGTGTGCATTCCACCCATTGACAGTCCGGCAATGGCGCGATGTGCCTTGTCGGGGATGGTGTTGAATGTGGCATCGACATAGTTTACGATTTCAGGGAACGCCAGTTCGAAGAGTCCGTCCTTGTAGTGTGGCAAGAGGTGGGTCGATACGGGTCTGAACGCGAGATTCTCTGCCGTCTCGCCGGCAGCGGCCTGCTTGCCGAAGTTGCCGTTGGGCATGACGACAATCATCGGCACACACTTTCCTTCGGCAATGAGGTTGTCCATGATGCGCGCCATGTGGCCCAAGTCGAGCCATGCAGTCTCGTCGCCACCACTGCCATGGAGAAGATAGAATACAGGATATTTCTTGTCGGTCTTGCCATATCCGGCAGGCAGATACACATTCATACGGCGGTCGGCGTTGGCCGTGTTGGAGTGATACCATACCGTGCGCACCTGGCCATGGTCCACATCCTTTACCAGATATTCGTCGGCAGCGCCGCCACCCACATAGAAGATGCTGAATATGTTGCCCACATCGCGGCGCGTAAACGGATTTACAGGGTCGATGCCCAACACACCGTCGATGTCAAAGCGATAGGTGAACATTTCGGATGCGAGCTGTGGAGTGGTATACTCCCATACTCCATCCTTGCCTTTCTTCATTGTAGCCTGGCCGTTGTTCTGCTCCCAGTCAGCCAATATCTTCACACTCTTGGCCTTGGGCGCTTTCACGCGGAAGGTTACGGTGTGGTCGTCGTTTACCTGTGGCGAAACGATGTCGCCCTCACGAAATGAGATGTTCTGCTGTGCGCTCATGCCCATTGCTACGAGCATGGCTGCCATTGCTACGATAGTCTTCTTCATAGATTCTATTTTTAGTTGTTGATTTCTAATAGTATCTACAAAAGTAATAATAATTTGTCATAACCGGACACATCTTCCGTAGCTTTTTTCATTTATGTTATTCGGTTTCGACTCCGACTCTTTTCTTGTCGGTCAATGTAGAAACCTCAACGTGTCTTCGTTCAGGCTGCTTTAGAAGAGAAATGTCGTAAAGCGTTTGGTGTTTGCTTCTTTCTGCTTCAATTCTTCTTCCATTCTCCGTGTCGCCATCTTGAAAAAGAAACGAATGAGATGTTCATCGGTCGCTTCTGTACGAATCATGCGGAGCGCAGCAATGTATTCCTTGCGATTCTCTGACGGGATGATAAGGAGGGGATGCCCCATGCGCAACAGTATGTAGTTGCTGACGAGGCGCCCGGTTCTTCCATTGCCATCGCGGAACGGATGGAGATATTCGTAGAAACCATGGAAACGGGCAGCAAGTATCATGGGGTGTACATTAGCGGCGACGATGGCTTCCTCTGTCGATTCCAATAGCTTTGGCACTCTTGCGATGAGTTCTTTATGGTCGCCGAAGACCGTGTCGCCAGCCGTCATATCCGTAGTGGTGTATTCTCCCGCGATGGCCTCGGGAGCGTGATAAGAAAGCGTGTGACGGGTAACTCGCCTGTTGATTTCCTTGAGCAGTTCTTCGTCGATAGGATGCTGCGTATTTTGCATCATATACTCGAATGCCTCGAAGTGGTCAAGCATTTCGAATGCCTCGAAAAGCGTCTTTCCCGCAGGAATCATTCCCAATCCTTTCTCCTTCAGCTCTCGGGTGTCATCTACGGAGAATGAGTTGCCTTCAATGGCGCACGAATGAGTGGAAAAAAGCACCTCGTTATATTTGATGTACTCTTCTCTATTCATTTGATTGATAATCGAGGTCTGGTATTGCTGCCTTGCCGCCTCGTATTCTTTTATTTCTGTGTCGAACGCCATTATTGCTTTCTTGTTGTTCTCTGCGGTGATTGGGGGAGGCCTGCAGACACAGGCTTAGTTATTTATCATGGCAAAGATACTGTAAAAAAACTAAGCGTCAAACTTTTCTGACGGAAATCGTTCCTTTTTGTTAGGCAATGATGCCACCCAACACCTGAAACGCCACAGAGAAGCATGCTTTCTTATGTATTGCGCTCGGTTTGCATTACTTTACGGCATTGCCGTGAAGATAGGCTGCACCTCGACAATAAAAATAAATATGATTTATTTTGTATTGCGCTCGGTTTGCGTTACTTTGCGGCATAACCGTGAAGATAGGCTGCACCTCGGCAATAAAAATAAATATGATTTATTTTGTATTGCGCTCGGTTTGCACTATCTTTGCAGAAGAATTTATAATAATCAAGATGGAAGTAACAATCACTAACGAGAATTTTAAGGACTATCTGAATGGCGAACTGCCATTGGTAGTGGATTTGTGGGCTACATGGTGCGGACCTTGCCGCGCGCTGGCTCCCATTGTATCTGAGTTGGCCGAAGAGTACGACGGCCGTCTTGTGGTTGGCAAGTGTGACATCGAGGAATACGATGACATCGCTACCGACTATGGCGTGCGCAATATACCTACCATCCTCTTCTTCAAGGGTGGCGAACTGGTAGACCGCTTCGTGGGCGCAGCCAAGAAGGCAGTAATAGAAGAGAAGTTCAAGGCGCTGCTCTAATCCCACGCGCTTATAGGGGATTAACAGTCTGTACTGACCGAAAACAACGAGCCGGGTATGCTGACGATTGTCGCATATCCGGCTCGCTGTATATATAAATAAGGTGGAGCTAAAACTCCAGCAGGCGGCTGCCGTCGGCATCGACGCTGATTTTTACGCGCACGGTGTCATCGGGCAGGATGTCTTCTATCAGTTCGGGCCACTCCAGGAGACAGAGGTTGCCGCTGTAGAAGTAGTCTTCGTAGCCCATGTCATAGACTTCCTCGATGCGGCGGATGCGGTAGAAGTCAAAGTGGTAGATGGGGTCGCCATGCCCGTCGGTGTATTCATTGACGAGGGCGAAGGTGGGCGAGGTGATGACGTCTTCTACGCCCAGTTCCTGGCACAATGCCTTGATGAAGGTGGTCTTGCCGGCGCCCATGCCGCCATAGAATGCGATGACGCGGGCTTCGCCGATGCTGTTGACAAACTGCTGTGCCGCTGCGCGTATGGCGTCGAGCGACTCTATTCTGATCTGTGTCATATCGTTTTATCTTTTCTTGGGTTTCAGTGTGATGAGGGGGATGAGCATCTCTTCCATAGAGATGCCGCCGTGCTGGAACGTGTTCTTGTAATAAGACACGTAGTAATTGTAGTTGTTGGGGTAGGCGAAGAAGCTGTCGCCGGTGGCAAACACATAGCTGGTGCTCAGATTGGGCATAGGCAGCTGGGCCTGCTTGGGGTCGCGAATGACAAATACGTCCTTGGCGTTGTAGCTGAGGTTCTTGCCCAACTTGTAGCGCAGATTGGTGTTGGTGTTGCGGTCGCCTACTATCTTGATGGGGTTGGTGCAGCGTATGGAGCCGTGGTCGGTGGTCACCACCACGCGGTATCCGGTGGTGGCGAGTGCCTTGAAGAGGTCGGCGATGACCGAGTGGCGGAACCACCCGAGGGTGAGGTTGCGGTAGGCAGACTCGTCGTTGGCCAGCTCGCGTATCATCTTAGACTCGGTGCGGGCGTGCGAGAGCATGTCGATAAAGTTGATTACCACCACGTTGAGGTCGTTGCCCGTACACTCGTTGAGGCGCCCCAGAAACTTCTCTGCCGCAGCGCTGTCGTTGATTTTGTGATAGCTGAAGGTGTCGTGGCGGCGGTAGCGGTCTATCTGGGTCTGGATGAGTGGCGCCTCGTTGAGGTTCTTGCCCTCTTCCTCGTCTTCATCGACCCACAACTCGGGAAACATCTGCGCTATCTGCGTCGGCATGAGGCCGCTGAAGATGGCGTTGCGCGCATACTGGGTGGCTGTGGGCAGGATGCTGGTATACATGTCTTCGTCTATCTCGAAGAGGTCGCTGATCTCCTGAGCCAGCATGCGCCACTGGTCGTAGCGGAAGTTGTCGATGACTACGAGAAACACCTTCTCACCGCTGTCGAGCATGGGGAAGATGCGACGGCTCATGATGTCGTTGCTCATCAGCGGACGGTTGCTGTTGCCGGGCTTCACCCAGTCCAGATAGTTCTTGCGTATATACTTGGCAAAACCTATATTGGCTTCCTCCTTCTGCATCTGCAGCATCTCGGTCATATTGCTGTCGGTGCTACTCAGCTCCAGCTCCCAGTGGGTGAGCTTGCGGTAGATGTTCTGCCAGTCTTCGAGCGTCTGGCAGTCCATAATCTGCATCATCAGGTTCTGGTAGTTCTGCTGGTAACCGCTTTGGGTCACCTCGGTCTCTATCTCGCGCCGATGTATGTTCTTTTTGAGGGTGAGGAGTATCTGGTGGGGGTTGACGGGCTTGATGAGATAGTCGGCTATCTTTGAGCCGATAGCCTGGTCCATGATGTCTTCTTCCTCGCTCTTGGTCACCATCACCACGGGAGTCGCCGGGTTGATTTCCTTGATGCGTTGCAGTGTCTCGAGACCGGTGAGGCCGGGCATCATTTCGTCGAGAAGCACCAGGTCGAAGGTGCGCTGCGCACACTGTTCTATGGCATCGGTACCATTGGTTACGGTAACTACCTCGTAGCCCTTCTTCTCAAGAAACAAGATGTGGGCACGCAGCAGTTCTATCTCGTCATCGACCCATAGTAATAATCCGTTTGTCATAATTGTTGTCTCTGTTAATGGGTTAAAATCCCTCCAAGTCGTAGTATTCGTCTTCGAGGTCAAACTTTTTCTTCTTTGCCGCAGCCTTGGGCTTCTTGGTCTTGGTGGTGTCGGCAGGCGCCTTGGTGACTTTGTCGCCGAAGTAGAAGCCGGTCTTGCTTACGGGCTTGGGCGTAGCGGGCTTTGCCGCTGGCTTGGTGGCAGGAGCCGTCGGCTTGGCTGTCGTGGCCACTGGCTTGACGGCTGGGGTGGCGGTCTTTGTGGCAGGCGTGGCAGCCTTGGCCTTCTGAGTCTCTTCGGGCAGCGCGACGATGGTGCCGTTGGCCTTGGGCGCTTCCTCAGTCTGTGGCGCGCTGACGATGGTGCCGTTTGTCTTTGGCGTTTCCTCGGTCTGCGACTCGCTGACGATGGTGCCGCCTGCCTTGGTCGTTTCCTCAGTCTGCGGAATGCTGATGATGGTGCCCGAGGTGGCTGCGCCCTCCTTGCCCTCGTCGGGCAGCACGTAGGTACCACCTTGCTGCTGAGGCTTCTGCTCGCCCTCGTCTATCACCATACCCTCGCCCAGGGCATTGTCGATATCCTCTACCGAAGGCTCATCGCCCTGGCGGGTCACTATCTCGGCGGGCTCGGCCAGCAGACGGAAGGTGCTCACCTTGAGCGGCACGAAGTGCTTGTCGTAGTACTGCGCATAGTCGTCGTAGCTGTAGGGATGGCCGATGAGCTCGAGGTTGGCCTCGCTGATTATCATCGTGCGCAGTCCGGCATGGCGTTGCAGAATGTGCTGGGCGTAGAGCTGTCGCGCATATTGAAGGGCTTCGTCGTAGTTGCGGAAACCGCTCACCTCCATGTGGCAGAGGCCGTGGGCGTCGTTGACTCCTATCTCAAAGTTGCGCACCAGGTAGTTGGTGAAGTTATAGCGCGCCAGCTCATACAGCAGTTGGTTGGCATTGATGGAGTCGGGCTGGTAGACGATGACAAACTTGAAGTCGATGTCGCGCTCGTTGGTAAACGTGGGTATCGAGTCTCCACCCTCGCTGTCGAGCAGTGCCGAGCGGCGGCTCCACACGTCGCCGATGTCAAACTTGCCGCCACGCAGCTGGCGACCTGCGTTGACGCCGTTGATTATCATGCCCGCCAGCGTGCTTATCTCGCTCTGCGGATATTGCTCGACCACGCGCTTGAGGTCGGCCAGACAGCTGTCGGGCTGGCCCATGTTGAGCTTGGTCAGCGCTCCCACAAAGAGAAATTTGTCGCGGTTGTCGCCCATGGGGAAGCGCTGCTCCGACACCTTGAGATTGCGTATCACGTCGTCCATCCTGTCGTCCTTGAAGGCGGTGTAGGTGGCGGCGTAGAGCGAGTCTTCGAGATGGGTGCCCTCGCGGGCGTTGGCTTCAAAGTAGGGGTCGGTGAGGATGGTGGTCCACTGGCTCTCGCCATAGTGCTGGCGCATCAGGTCGAGATAGTGGCGCGCCGTCTCGCCGCGGTGGCTGCGCATATAGAGCAGGAAGAGGTGGTAATAGACCTCGTCCATGTTGGCGTAGCTCTCATACTGGTTAGCCAGACGCGTCAGGTATTTCTCGCTCAGCCTGAGGTTGTCGAGCTTGTCCTTGAATATCACGCCGGCATGGAAGAGGCCGTCCATAATCAGGGCGTTGCTCTGCTCCACCTGCTCGGGAGTGAAGGGTATCTGGGCGAGGTAGTACTCGCGCTTGTGCGGGTCGTTCTGCAGACTGTCGGTGGTCGATGCCAGCGAGTCTTGCAGCGCTTCCTCGCGGGCTATGGAGTCGCGCTGCTCGTCGGTGAGCTCGTCCTGCTGCCCCATGCCAGCCACCACGGTCTTGTTGACGCGCTGCCAGTTGTCCACATTCTCTCGCTTGCCCCACAGCTTCTGGAAGGTGGCCTTGCCCTGGCTCACGGCGATGGGGTTGTAGAAATACCACTGGCCGTTGCCTGTCGTGGCGGTGTTGTTGGGCCTCGACGGGGTGTTGTTGCGGTTGTTGCCCATATCGTCGCGGTCCATGTTTTCGTTCTGCTGCTGCATGGCGTCGGCTTCCTGCTGGGCGCGACGCTCTTCGCGTTCCTTCTTCTTGAGTGCGTCGATGACACGGTCTATGGCTGCGTTGCGGTCTTTCTCGCTCATGCGGGCGAGCGACTGGAGTGAGTCCTGCAGCTCCACGGCGTCGGTGTGGGGCACCAGCTCGTCGAGTATCTTGGAGCGGTCAGAGAGCTGGCGGTAGTCGGGGCGGTCCTGGTCCAGCAGACCTATCGCCTCGCCATAGCAGCGGCGGGCGTCGCCAAACTTCTCCTTCTGCCAGTAGAGGTTGCCCAGACTCAGCAGCAGCACGCCCTTCTCTATACCGTTGCGCACCGACTCCTTGGCGCCCTTCTCATAGGCACCGATGGCGTGGGCGGTATCGCGGTCGGCCAGATAGATGTTGCCGATGGCATAGTATACCTGGTCGAGATATTCCTTGTTGTTGTCCGATGCAGCCATGCGGCGCAGACGGCTTATCATGCGGCGCGACTGGCCCTTGGCCATTACCTCGGTCTGGGCGATGCGGGCGTTGAACTCGAGCTGGTAGGGCGGGTTGAGGCGCACCACGCGGCGGAAGGCGTGGTAGGCAGAGTCGGGCTTGCCCACGGCGGCATAGAGCTGCCCCAGCAGATACCACTCGCGGGCTCGCTGCTTGCGGCGCATCTCGTGGCGTATCACGCGGCGCAGATAGGGGATGGCGCGCTGATAGTCGGCCGTGTGTATGTAGTAGTCGGCATAGGTGTAGTCCCACTCCTTGACGGCGCGCCAGTCCATGGAGTCGCGCGCCATGTTGCGTATCACGTCTTCGGCGTCGTAGAGCCAGCCCTCCTGCACATAGCACTTGGCAAGCCAGGCGCGGGCCTTGCCATAGATGGCGGGCTGGGTGGCGTAGAGGCGGCTCATGTAGGAGAAGGTAGAGGCGGCTTCGTCAAACTGGCCCATGTGAAACTGCGAGCGCCCCATGAGCATCCAGGCTTTCCAGAGGAAGGGGTTATACTCGCGACGGCTGAGCCACTCGATGTCGCGCTCGGTCTTGCGCCGCTGCTTGTCCCACACGGGGCGCCGCTTGATGCTGTGCTGGTGTATGGCTTTCTCGGCCTTGGTCACCGCACGCTCAAAGTTGCTCTTGCCCAGCTCCTTGCTATTCTTGTTGCCGACGGTGTAGAGGGGTATCAGTTCGGTATAGTTGTCGCGGTTGCCCTCTTCCTTTTCGAGTGCGCCGTCTATGTATGCCATCGCACCGTTGTAGTAGGTGTTGTAGCGCGCGTTGAAGGCATGCCAGAACCTCGACGACGAGGTGTTTTTCTGCGTAGAGCACGAGCTGAGTGCCACCACCGCCACCGCTGTCAGCGCCATGGCGCCACGCAGTCGCCGGCGGCCCATCAGCGTCTTGGCGGTGCGTGCCAGGGCGTAGACGATGATGCCTACAAAGATGATGGTGGCTCCCGAGGGCACGTTGAGCCAGTAGGAGAGTGCCAGTCCCGTCATGCAGTCTATCCAGCCGATGACGATGCTCAGCGCTATCATGCGCTTGTAGCTGTAGGTGAAGATGTTGGCGGTCATCTGGGGGATGGTGAGCAGACTGATGGCAAGCACGATGCCCACCATGCGCAGGGTGGCCACGATGGTCATGGCTATCACCGCCATCAGCGTATATTCTATCATGTCGACGGGCAACTGCTGGGCGCGGGCGAAGATGGGGTCGAACGCCACGCTCACGATGCTGCGGAAGAACATCACCGTGAGTGCCGCCACTATCAGCGTGAGCCCGCCGAGCAGCACCAGGTCGCCATGGCCTATGGTGAGCAGACTGCCGAAGAGGTAGGAGTTGAGGTCGGGCATGAACTCGGGCGAAAGAAAGCAGCAGATGATGCCCACGCTCATGCCCAGGGTCCAGAAAAAGGCGATGGTGGAGTCTTCGCGCACGTCGCCGCGGTGCGACAGCCACTGCACGCCCAAGGCGCTGGCCACGGCAAAGGCCATGGCAGACACTACAGGATTGATACCGAAATACACCCCCAGCCCGATGCCGCCAAAGGAGGCATGGGTGATGCCGCCGCTGATGAAGACCAGCCGCCGCGTCACGATATAGGTGCCCACGATGCCGCAGAGGATGCTGGCAAGGAGCGAGCCTATGATGGCGTTCTGAAAGAAGGTGTAAGTCAGCAGTTCCATGTCATCTTTCCATCAGCATGATTACTTCGTCTTTGAGGGCGTCGGGGAGATTGATGCCGCGCAGGATGAGGCTGCGGTTCCACCCGGCCACCTCGTCGGGGTGCATGGTGTAGAGCACGTCGGCAAACTCGTGTACCTCGTCGTCGGTATACTCGTCGGAGCGGCGGCCTCGGTAGCGGTCCAGCTCTTCATCGTCGTAGTATTCTATCTCGCGGGTGGCGGCTTCCATCATGCACTCCTGCTCACACTTGGTGTTGGTGCCGTCGCAGGTGCCGCAGCTCGCGGCTGGCGGGGTAGCCTCGGCGCCGTCGTGCTGGCGCAGCGATAGGAGGGCTGCCACGATGCCCAGGACTATGAGGGAGGTAACGAGATATATCATGGGCGCTTGGTAATCTGGAAACCGGCACGACGCAGATCGTCCCAGTAGTGGGGATAAGACTTGGACACCACTTCAGGGTCGTTGATGGTGATGCTGCCCAGGGCCAGGGCTGCAGGGGCAAAGGCCATGGCCATGCGGTGGTCTTGATAGGTGTCGATGGGCTCCATGGTGGGCTCGCAGCGCTCGAGGTTCCATATCAGTTCGCTGTCGTTGCGGTCGGTGAGCACCACGCCCAACTTGCGCAGCTCGCACTTCAGCGCCTCAATGCGGTCGGTCTCCTTGATGCGCAGACTGGCGAGACCGGTGAAGTGGAAGGGGATGCCGCGCATGGCACAAGCCACGACAAAGGTCTGGACAAGGTCGGGCGAACTGACGAAGTCGTAGTCCAACCGGGGCAGACGGCGGTGCTGGTGGCTGAGCACCACTTGGGGGGTGCCGTCGTCGCCGGTGCCGAAGGTGGTCTTCACTCCCATGAGCGAACCGATGTAGCGGCAGATGGTGTCGCCCTGGCGCGAACCGTCCATCAGGCCGGGCAGTACCACGCGGGGCTCGTTGTCGTCGCAGAGGGCAAGCATCTCATACCAGTAGGAGGCGGCACTCCAGTCGTTCTCCACAGCATAGTCGGCGGGCTGGTAGGGCACGGGCGCCACCGTGATGGTGTCTACATCGCTCCACTCGGCCTTGGCGCCAAACTCGGTCATGGTCCACAGCGTCAGGTCGATGTAGGGGCGCGACACGATGTCGCCCTCAAGACGCAGCTCGAGGCCGCGGCGGAGCATGGGGCCTATCATGAGCAGGGCAGAGATATACTGCGAACTGACATTGCCGGGCACCGACAGGCTGCCGCCCTCGATGGCGCGGCCGCAGATGGCGAGGGGAGGATAGCCTTCGTCGCCCAGATAGCTGATGTCGGCGCCCAGACGGCGCAGGGCATCGACCAGCACGCCGATGGGGCGGTGGCGCATGCGCTCGGTGCCGGTAATCGTGTGGCAGCCATGGGTCACGCTGAGATAGGCGGTGAGAAAGCGCATCGCGGTGCCGGCAGCACCGATGTCGATGGTCTCGGGCATATCGCGCAGGGCGGCGGCGATGACGCGGGTGTCGTCGCAGTCGGAGAGGTTGGCGGGTAGTGAACTGCCGCCGGCAAGGGCCTGGATGACGAGCGCCCTGTTGCAGACGCTCTTTGAAGCCGGCAGCGTGATGGTGGTGTTGATATGTTGGGGTGGCTGGATGGTATATTGCATGTTGTCGATAATCTTCATTGTTATCCTACTTGACCACGCGGATGGGCAGGTCTATCACGCCCATGTCGTCTGCCGAGCCCGTGGCCACACGACTCTTGGTGCGCAGACGCTGCTTGGGGCCGGGGATGAGCGGACTGTTGTAGAGCACACGGCGGATGCGGGCTTTCTGCTGGGCAGTAAGCTCGAAGGCATAGGTGTAGGCGTAGTCCATGATGTTGGTAGAGAAGAACTTGTCGCCCCGGCAAGAGGTGCGTTCGGCGAGCTCCTTGAAGGAGATAGACTGGACCTGGCTGCTGTTGAGCAGGGCGGTGACGCGACGCAGATAGGCGGGACGGTTGTACGATGGGGTGTCGGTGCAGTAGTCGGTGTCGTCACAGGCATCTTCGAGGAGATTGCCGTTGGCATCTTCCTTCTCAGAGAAGGCGTGGAGCAGACCCAGATAGTGGCCCAGCTCGTGGGCAAGGGTGACATTGATGTCAAACTTGGCCTGGTTGAGGGTGCCCGAGGTGATGTTGTGCGACGCGTTGGTATAGCGGTCTACTTCGTAGTTGATGAAATCGCTGTTGATGGACGAACAGTAGGCAAAGGAGAGGTTCTTCTTGCTGATGTCGTTATACTTGGACTCGAGCGCAGAGAGGCCGTCGGTCTCGTTGACGCCCTTCAGCGTGAAGGGCAGATGGCTCACGCCCAGGGTGACCTCGGCAGAGTTGGCTTCGGGGGCAAAGGGATAGACCATCACATTGATATAGTCGTTGGGCTCCCACAGATAGCGGGCATATCCCTTCTTGTTGTTGTTCATGAAGTCGTTGGCGTCGATGGGGTAGGTGCCGTCCCATTTGACGTATTCCACACCGGGGGTGGCGAGGCGGTTGCCGCGCTCGTCGTGGGTGGCGAGATTGAAACGGATGTTGATATTCTCACTGGTACCGATGTCGGTGCTGTAGTAGCCGCCCTGGTAGATGCGGTTGACGTGGTCGAGAATATCGGCGAGACGCGAGGCGGTGACTTTCTGCTTCATCTCGGCCTCGTCCTTGTAGAATACGTGGAAGATAACGGGCAACTTGTAGGTGTAGCTCTCGTTGAGCTCGGCGGTGGTTTGGTCGTCGTCCAGGTCTACCTTGGGTGTAGGGTCTTGCTGCGGGCCGTCGTCACTCGAGCAGGCGCCGAAAGTGAGCGCGAGCACTGCCATCAGCATGTAGAGGAATGTCTGTTTCATATTGCATTGTCCGTTTGGCAAGGCGGAGCATGACCTCAGGGGCACCGGCGTCCACCTTATTATATATATAATAACACAAAGTTAATGCAAAATGGAGACAATACAAAAAAAAGGCCATCTTTTTTGATATTTTTAGGATTGGGCGACGGCGCTCATCATCGCCGTGTCGCTGGAGGTTATCTTCGCAACCGTGGAGGGTACCTCGGCGCCGCCCGGAGGTACCTCTATCGCCGTGGAGACTATAAAAACAACAGACAAACATCAAAAATAGAGGAATTTTTGAAAAAAGTAGAGTGAAAGTTTGGTTATTTCGCAATAAGTATGTACCTTTGCACCCGCAAGTTCGGGATTTAGCGCAGTTGGTAGCGCACACGTCTGGGGGGCGCGAGGTCGCTGGTTCGAGTCCAGTAATCCCGACACGAGAAGGAAGATTGTGATGAGAGTCGCAATCTTTCTTTTTTTATGTCCCTGGGTAAGGTCGCGCAGTCCGTGATGCCGCCCACCCTGTCCGAGCATCTCTTCCTCCTGTCCGAGCGTCTCTTCCTCCAGTCCGAGCGTCCCTTCCTCCAGTCCGAGCATCCCTTCCTCCAGTCCGAGCATCCCTTCCTCCATGCAGAGCGTCCCTTCCTCCATGCAGAGCTGCCCTTCCTCCATGCAGAGCTGCCCTTAAAGTTGTTTGCGCGTTGCGATACAGTTATTGCAAACCATGAAATTTCCGTTTCCAGTCATGAAACAGTCATTTCATGCCCCGCTTTCCCGATTATGGTCATCTCCATAATGAAAAACTCGCGCTCTGCACCACTCGGCACTTAAACGACAATCGCCGCCAGCACTCGCTATGGGCTTGTGCTGGCGGCGATTGGCCGTGTGGGGTACTGCGTGGTCGCGAAGGTTTGCAGGGAGTCCACCTCGTTTTGCTGCGTGGTCGCGGGGCTTGGCTCGGGCGGTGTGGACGGGTCAGTCCATAATCTCGCGCAGAGGTTTCATGACGAAGTCGCGCTCGTGCATCAGCGGGTGGGGAATGTGCAGGTCGGGCTCGTCGATGTGCAGGTCGTCGTAGATGAGTATGTCGATGTCGATGGGACGGTCGTGATACTGCCCGTCGGTCGACTTGCTCTTGCGGCCCAACTGCCGCTCTATGTCCTGGGTGGCGGCAAGCACCTCGCGCGGTGTGAGCGTGGTGCGGCAACGCACGCAGGCGTTAAGGAACCGGTTGGGGGAGTCAAAGCCCCAAGGCTCGGTTTCCAAAAAGACTGACCGGCGCTCTACGACGCCAATCAGTCTTCCTATTTCGTCTATGGCACGGCTCATGATGGCATGGCGGTCGCCCATGTTGGAGCCCAGTGCCAGATATACGCAGTGATCAGTCATTCATGATAAGCATGGCGTCGCCATAGCATCCAAACATAAATCCATGTTTCAAGGCCAGATTGTAGGCTTCCATCACCAGGTCGTAGCCACCAAAGGCGGCGGTCTCCATCAGCAGGGTGGAGTAGGGGTGGTAGAAGTTGGCGATCATCGTGTCGGCGAGTCCGAAGTCGTAGGGAGGGAAGATAAACTTGTTGGTCCATCCGTCGTACTCCTTCAGCAGTCCGTCGGTGCCCACGGCGGTCTCGGTGGCTTTGACCACGCTGGTGCCCACGGCGCAGATATGGTGGCCGGCAGCCTTGGCAGAGTTGACTCTGTCGCAGGCCTCGCGGGTGATAATCATCTGCTCTGAGTCCATCTTGTGCTTGGTGAGGTCTTCCACCTCGATGTCGTGGAAGGCGCCCAGTCCGCAGTGCAGGGTGACAAAGGCGGTCTCGATGCCCTTAATCTCCATGCGCTTCATCAGCTCGCGGCTGAAGTGGAGGCCCGAGGCAGGCACGGTCACGCCACCCTCGTTCTTGGCGAAGATGCACTGGAAGTCTTCCAGGTCTTCGGCGGTGCCGTGGTGGTTTTCGCGACGGTCTATGATGTAGCGGGGCAGTGGGGCTTCGCCCAGGGCGAAGAGCTCGCGCTTGAACTCCTCGTGGGGACAATCGTAGAGGAACCGCAGGGTGCGTCCGCGGCTGGTGGTGTTGTCGATGACCTCGGCT
The DNA here is from genome assembly GCF_002251325.1 of Prevotella sp. P4-67. Classification (NCBI taxonomy): domain Bacteria; kingdom Pseudomonadati; phylum Bacteroidota; class Bacteroidia; order Bacteroidales; family Prevotellaceae; genus Prevotella; species Prevotella sp. P4-67. Next base: position 36,184 of record NZ_NPJL01000065.1, on the reverse strand, counting down.
ACCATGGTGCCCGAGTCGTCGAAGAAGAGCTTGTTGCCGATACGTATCTTGCGGGCAGGTTCTACCAGCACATCCCAAAGCCGCATCTCCTGGTTGAGCTCGCGCAGCAGGAAGACCTCAATCTTGGCGTCGGTCTTCTCCTTGGTACCGTAGAGGCGGGCAGGGAAAATCTTGGTATCGTTGAAGACGAAGGTATCGCCCTCATCGAAATAGTCGAGCACGTTACGGAAATCGAGGTACTCGCCTTCGATAGGATTGCCATCGGCATCCTTCTTATAGAGTTCTATAGTCTGCGATTTGCTGTGCAGTACCATCAACTTACACTCATCGCGTCGGGTGATGCGCGATGTAACCTTGTTGCCATTATCATCGACGAAGTCGTGATAGATGCTATGGGGGTAGAGGGCAATCTGCTCCTCGGGCAATTTGAACTTAAACTGTGACAGTTTCATTGCTTGTTTCTATTTCTTGGTTATCCAACCATTCCTGGAAATGGTCATACACTATACATTTATCTATATCGTATTCGCCCACACGCGTACGCCGCAGCTGGGTAAGGTAGGCTCCGCTGCCGAGGGCTCTGCCCAGGTCGCGCGCCAAGGCACGGATGTAGGTGCCCTTGCCGCAGACGATGCGCAGGTCGAGCTGCATGGTGTCGGGGTCGAAACGGGTAATCTCGATGCTGTCGATGTGGATGTTCTTGGGCTTGAGCACCACGTCCTGCCCCTCGCGTCGCATGGAGTAGGCGCGCTTTCCGTCTATCTTGCAGGCGCTGAAGGTGGGTGGGGTCTGCTGGATGTCGCCGACAAACTGGGGCAGCGCCTCGCGTATAGCGTCCTCGGTGATGTGGGCGGTGGCAAAGGTCTCGTTGACCTCGTGCTCCATATCATAGCTCGGCGTGGTGGCGCCCAGCTGCAGCGTGGCTTCATACTCCTTGGTATGGGCCTGCAGTGTCTCTATCTGCTTGGTACACTTGCCGGTGCAGAGTATCAGCACGCCGGTAGCCAGCGGGTCGAGGGTGCCGGCGTGGCCTATCTTGACTCTATGTCCGAGGGTGTGGGACAGCACGTAGCGCACGTGGGCCAGCGCCTTGAAGCTGGTAATGCCATAGGGCTTGTCGATGGCAAATATCTCACCTGTCTTGAAGTTCATGTCTGTGGTTTAGCAGAATGAACAGATGAGGGTGACGATACCGGCGATGGCACAGTAGATGGCGAAGTATATCAGCTTGCCACGCTTTACGATGTTAATCATCCACTTGCAGGCTACGCAGCCCGACACGAAGGCGGCCACGAAACCTACGGCCAACACGCCCAGCGAGATGTCGCCCATCACGGAGGCTGCACCGTGCTTCACCATCTTCATGGTGTCGAGCAGAGCCTCGCCCAGAATGGGGGGGATGACCATGAGGAAGGAGAACTGGGCGAGCTTGGCCTTGTTGTTGCCCAGGATGAGTCCTGTGGCAATGGTAGAGCCCGAGCGCGACAGACCTGGCATCACAGCCACGGCCTGGGCCAGACCTATGATGAAGGCGTCCTTTAGGCTGATGTTCTCCTTCTGGCGGGGCTTGGCGTAGTAGGAGAAGGTGAGCAGCAGCGCGGTGACGAGCAGCATCGAGCCTACGATGGCGAGGCCTGAGCCGAAGATTTGCTCCACATTTTCTTTGAAGAACAGGCCCACGATGCCCACGGGAATCATCGAGATGAGGATGTTGAACACATAGCGCGTCTCGTCGTTGACCTTGAATTGGAAGAGTCCCTTGAATATCCAGGCAATCTCCTTCCAGAGGATGACGAGGGTACTCAGTACTGTAGCCACGTGTACGGCGATGGTGAACGCCAGGTTCTCCTCGGCCTCGATGCCAAAGAGGGTTGAGGCAATCGTGAGGTGTCCGCTACTGCTGACGGGCAGATATTCGGTAAGGCCCTGTGTAATGCCCAACCATAATGCTTCAAACCAGTTCATTGTTATCGTTTGTTGTCTTGGGTTATGGTGTGGTCCTCGCAACCGTTGGCTGCGGCGATGTTCTTGTTCTCGGTTTCCTTGGTGTCATCGCTTCCGGCCTCGTCCTTAGGCTTGCGGATGACGGCATAAATCATGGATATGAAGCCCACAAAGCATACCACGGGGGCTACCTTGATGCGCATGGTGCTGAAGATGTCAGCGTTGTAGTGGGTCTCCGTAGAGCCGGGGCCCGACATGAGGATAAAGCCCAGCACGACTATCAGCATACTGATGGCCATGAGGATAAAGTTGACTTTATCAAAAGCAAAATTTCTCTTTTCCATATTGTTGTTGTTTTCTTCTTATATCTTGTAGAGGTCGCCAGCCTTCATCTTCAGAAACTTATTGACCGAGATGGTGGCGCTGAAGACGGTGATGAGGATGCCGAAGAGCAGCACGGTGGCAGCCGTGATGGCGATGACCTGCCAGGTGATGACGGCCATCATGTCGGGGGCGTAATAGTAGACGGCATAGATGCCGCTACCCAGCACGGCACAGGCCATCAGGGCAGCGATGACGCCGATGAGGGCAGCCTGGCCCAGGAACGGGCGGCGTATAAAACCCCATGAGGCTCCCACGAGCTTCATGGTGTGGATGGAGAAACGGCGGGCATAGACTCCCAGCCGCACGGTGTTGCTGATTAGCGAGAACGATACAAAGGTAAGCAGACTGGCAATCACCAGCAGCACAATGCTTACCTTGGCGAGATTGCGGTTGACGCTCTCCACCAGGTCTTTCTGGTAGGTGATGTCGCTCACCTTGGGATATTTCTTCAGCTCGGCGGCAATCCAGCGCAGTGAGTCGTTGTTGGCATAGTCGGCCTTGAGCGTGATGTCGGCAGAGGGGAGATAGGGGTTCTCACCATTGGTAAACTCGGTGGGGTCGGTGCCCAGCACCTTGGTCTGCTCTTTCAGCGCGCGCTCCTTGCTGATGAAGTCGAGGTGGTTGATATAAGGGCGGGTCTTCAGGCGGGCGCAGAGCTGGCTGCCTTCGGGGGTGGTCATGTCTTGCTCGAACATGACGGTCACTACCAGATTTTCCTTAACAAATTCAGAGGTGTTGCGGGCCACCAGTACTGAGAATATCACCAAGCCTAACAAAACGAGCACCATTGCGGTGCTTATGCAGAGGGTCACGGCTTGCAGTCCCTGACGATTCCGCGATTTAGTATGTCTTTTAGCCATTTGCCTTGTGGATATAATATGCCAATTTTGGTGCAAAGAAACAAAAAAAAACGCGAATATACGACATTTTAACCACCATTAACGCGTATTGCCTGAAAATACGAGTACCTTTGCAGCTGTTAATGCTAAAGATATGAGTACACAGCTACATAATTCGCCCATTTACGGCCCTGTTCACAGTCGCCGTCTGGGCCTCTCGGTGGGCATCAACCTCATGCCCGCCGACGGCAAATACTGTACCTTCGACTGCATCTACTGTGAGTGTGGATACAACCATGAGCGACAGACCCGCACACCGCGTCCGACGGTCGCCGAAGTGATGGCGGCGCTCGAGCGGCAGCTGCAGACGATGGCAGATGATGGCTCGCGTCCCGACGTGCTTACCTTTGCCGGCAACGGCGAACCCACCGCCCATCCCCATTTCGCCGAAATCGTCGACGCCACCATCGCCCTGCGCAACCGCTATTGCCCCGACGCGCGCATATCGGTGCTGAGCAACGCCACGCAGCTGCATCGTAGCGAGGTGCGTGAGGCGCTGATGAAGGTAGACAACAATATCCAGAAACTCGATACGGTCGACGATGCCTACATCCCCCTCGCCACCCGCCCCGCCAGTCGCGCCTATCGTGCCGCCGACATCATCGACCAACTGCGCCTCTTCGACGGTCACGTCATCATCCAGACCATGTTCATGCACGGCTCTATCGACGGCGAGGATGTGGGCAATACCGCCGAGCGTTATGTCGCGCCGTGGCTGGAGGCGGTAAGACTCATCCAGCCCGCCGAGGTGATGATTTACACCATAGACCGCCCCACGCCCGACACCTGTCTGCAGAAGGCGACGCCCCTCGAGCTCGACGCCATACGCCGCAGGGTCGAGGACATGGGCATCGCCTGCACGGCGTCATACTAAGTTGACAATGAAACAATAATAGAGAATATGAATTTTGAACAGAGAGTGAGAGAAGACCTGCTTACCTATCTGGCAGGCAGACAAGAGATAGACGTGCCCATGCCCGAGTGTCCCGATGTAGAGGAGGCATGGCGCAAGGTGGGTGAGGACTATATGCCCGACGGCATCCGCGAGTTCAACGCCTATCCTACCGTTTCCCTGGGTTGGATTATGTTTGTCGGCATGGCCATGGCGCAGCTGTGGGACACTGACTGGCAGCGTGCCGACGCCGATGCACATATATATAATACCTTGCGCGACGTGCGCGGTTTCGACCATACCGACGACTATATCCTCGACGAGGTGCTCGGTCTCGATGCCGAAGCCCATGGCGCCGTGAGCCGACTGGTCAACGAGTGTGCCAACCGTGCGCTGTCTCTGCTGCGCCACGAGGGGCTTACTCCTGGCAGCGCCGAGGCTTTCCGCGCCTATATCGCCTGTCTCCACCAGCTCTATCTGGCTGGCATGGCTGTACAGTTGCGCCGTATGGGGTATCACATGACCAAGATAGGATGACGGCAGTGGAGACTGCCTGCGCAGACCATTGGGCAGCCCGGCTTGCCCAGTCTCACGGAGCCGCCGAGATAGAAGCCCTCTGCGCCGAGTGCGCTGGCAATGATGGGCTGATGAACATGGTTTACCGGCTGATGGACAGCGACGACAGCCGCACCGCAACCAACGCCCTGTGGATTCTCAACCACTTGCCCAAGAGCGAGGACGCATGGCTGGAGACCCACCGCGCCGACCTGATTGCCAGGACTGTGGCAGAGGAGGTGAGCGGCAGAAGACGTATGCAGCTCTGCCTCGTCAGCCGGTTGCCGTTTGGTGCCGATGATGTCCGTATCGACCTGCTCAACTTCTGTTTCGACCACGCCCTGCAGCCACGCGAGACGGCTGCCTGCCGTGCCCTGTGTGTCAAACTGGCTTATGAGCTGTGCCGCCATTATCCCGAGCTGCTGCGCGAACTCCATATCACGTTGCGCGAGATGATGCTCGACCCGCTTCCGCCCTCTGTGGCATCGGCAGTCAGGAGCGTAAAGCGCCATCTGCCTAAGACTTGGAAAGTATAAATGGCCACACGGCCAGTCTGAAGGGATGTCTGCGGGCATCCTTTTCGCTTTTCCGCTCCTCGCGGCTGTTTCCCTGATGACAGGGCCTCCCGTAGGCGCCGCCCCGTCTTCGCTCTTCGTCGATATATCCACCGCAGCGTGACTCTGTTGGCAGCCCCGCATGTTTGTTCTTGCAGGAGGAACAATAAAAACCGATGATACCATCCGTCATGGTATCATCGGTTTCGCATGAATGTCTGTTACTGGCAATGTGGCTCGTTACGAGTCATCCGATAGGGTAGCCTTCTTCCTTAATGATTTGTTTGAGCACATTGACCTTTGCCGTTGCAGCATCCTCTTTGTCATAGATGAGCAGCAGCACTATTTCTCCATCCATCTCCTTTGTGATGAAGTTATAAGTGATGACCCTTGCTCCGCCGGCTTTTCCTTTGCTTTTGGACTTGATGGCCATTCTTATCTTACGGATGCCAGAAGCCAGTTCTGCACCTTGTAACGGGTTCTCGAGGAGCGACTTTCCAAAGTTGGTCAGGTCATCCTTGAATGAAGGATATTTCTTTGCAAGCCTCTTCGCTGTCACATTGAAATAACTTGATGTTGTGATTCTATAGTTCATCAATCAACTTGTCAAGTGTGTTCAGCTCTTTCTTGCCTGCAATGACATCCTTAAGTTCTCTGAGAGCTCCCCTTAGGTCGGCCGCAATATCTTGTGTACTCTCCGCAACGGAGTCGGAAGAAGTAACTGGAAGCAGACGGAAACTGCCTTCACGTGATTTCAATATCACTTGTTCACCGGAGTTCACCATGGAGAAGTATTTGCCCTGGTTGGCTCTAAAGTCTCTTGCACTAACTATCGTCATGACTATTGTTTATTTTGTTTATGCTACAAAGATAGTTATAATATTCCAATTGGCAACCATTTTGGTACCAAAATTAATACCAAATATGCAAAAAGAGTTGCTCAAGAAATGTAATAAGCACTTTTCCTGCAACGATATCCATGTCGCAGAGCAGTCTGAGCCTGTTGTCTTGAGCCCCGAACCTGTTGGCGGTCGAATTGTAGTTGTAGACGTTTGGGATGAGGATGAACGTGGCTGATGTGACAGTGTGGGTATCAATCTGTATGGGCTCCTAAATGTCATAACCAAGAAGTCTGCATATGCCCTGGTGGGCGATATGCAGACTTCCGCTTTATGGGTTAGCAGGCTCGAGCCTTACAGGAAGGCGATGGTAAGGCCTGCCATGACGATACTTACCATCGACATGAGCTTGATGAGGATGTTGAGCGACGGGCCGGATGTGTCCTTGAACGGGTCACCCACGGTGTCGCCTACGATGGTGGCCTTGTGGTCTTCGCTACCCTTGCCTCCGAAGTTGCCTTCTTCTATCATCTTCTTGGCATTGTCCCATGCACCGCCAGAGTTGGACATGAACACGGCGAGGGTGAAACCTGCAGCAAGTCCACCGGTGAGCAGACCCAGTACGCCGGCTACGCCAAGCACCAGACCGATGACGATGGGGATGATGATGGCCAGCAGCGACGGCAGAATCATCTCGCGCTGGGCACTGCGTGTGCTTATCTCTACGCAGCGGCCGTAGTCGGGAGTAGCCTTGCCCTCAAGGATGCCCTTGATGACGCGGAACTGGCGGCGAACCTCCTGTACCATCGACCCGGCAGCGCGGCCTACGGCTCCCATGGTGAGTCCGCAGAAGAGGAAGGCTGCCATGGCGCCGAGGAATGCACCTACGAGCACCTTGGGGTTGATGAGATTGACCTGGAAGAACTCGATGAAGTCTATCGTGGTGGCGTTGACGGGGTCAAACACCTCACCAGCGGCGTCGAAATACTGTTTGCCGTTTTCCACGGCACGTACCATGGCAATCTTGATTTCCTCAATATAAGAGGCAAGCAGTGCGAGGGCGGTGAGGGCAGCCGAACCGATGGCAAAGCCCTTGCCGGTGGCGGCGGTGGTATTGCCGAGGGCGTCGAGGGCGTCGGTGCGCTCACGCACTTCCTTACCCAGACCGCTCATTTCGGCGTTGCCTCCGGCATTGTCGGCGATAGGACCATAGGCGTCGGTGGCAAGTGTGATACCCAGTGTGGAGAGCATACCCACAGCGGCGATACCGATACCGTAGAGACCGGTGCTGATAGAGTGGGCAGACAGAGACATATCAAAGCCATTGGCGCAGAGATAGCTGAGCATGATGGCCACTGAGATGGTGAGCACGGGAATCATGGTCGATATCATACCCGTTCCTATACCCTTGATGATGACGGTGGCAGGACCTGTCTGCGAAGCCTCGGCTATCTGCTGTGTCGGCGTGTAGCTGTGAGAGGTGTAGTACTCGGTAGCCTGACCGATGATGACACCGGCTACAAGACCGCTGATGACAGAGAAGGAGAGGCCGAGCCAGTTGTCGATACCCAGGAGATAGAGTATGGCGAAGGTAGCCACGGCTATCAGACCGGCGCTGACGTTGGTACCCAAGCCCAGCGAGTGGAGCAGTTCCTTCATGGTGGCTCCCTCCTTGGTGCGCACCAGGAAGATGCCGATGAGGGAGAGGAAGATGCCGATGGCGGCGATAATCATAGGAGCGATGACGGCGCGGAGCTGCATGTCATCGTTCATGGCAAAGGCTGTGGCACCAAGAGCAGCGGTAGAGAGTATCGACCCGCAGTAGCTCTCGTAGAGGTCGGCGCCCATACCGGCAACGTCGCCCACATTGTCGCCCACATTGTCGGCGATGGTTGCGGGGTTGCGGGGGTCGTCTTCAGGGATATTGGCCTCGACCTTACCCACAAGGTCGGCACCCACGTCGGCAGCCTTGGTATAGATACCTCCGCCTACACGGGCAAAGAGCGCCTGGGTAGAGGCACCCATTCCGAAGGTAAGCATGGTCGTGGTTATGGTGATGAGAGCGGTGCCCTCTCCTTCATAGACGGCGTTGAGAACAATAAACCATATAGCGATATCGAGCAGGCCGAGACCTACAACGACGAGACCCATCACGGCACCGCTGCGGAAGGCTATCTTCAGTCCCTTGTCCAGACTCGTGCGTGCGCCGTTGGCTGTGCGTGCCGATGCGTAAGTGGCGGTCTTCATGCCGAAGAATCCTGCCAGACCCGAGAAGAGTCCACCGGTGAGGAATGCAAACGGAACCCAGGGGTTCTGCACTTTCAGCACGTAAGCCATGAAGGCAAATACGATGGCAAGCACTATGAATACGATGGTCACGACCTTGTACTGCTGCTTCAGATAGGCCATTGCGCCTTTCCTGACGTGCTCGGCAATTTCTTTCATACGGTCTGTGCCCTCTTCTTCTTTCATCATCGAACGGAAGAAGTACCATGCCATACCCAGAGCCACTACGCTGGCAATCGGGATGAGCCAAAATACTAAAGGAATGTTGTTCATTAAGATAAATTTAATTGGTTAGTAATGTATGTTCTTAGTTAATCGTTATAATAACGATGGTGCAAATATAATGAAATATATTGATACGGAAAATAAATTGATAAAAATATCTTAAAAAAAATCAACAATGGCTCCTTGGAGGTTGTCGTCAGCTCATTTTATGCCCGATATGGCGGTGCCGATTGGCCCGTTGCGGGCAGTGCTTTGCCGATGCAGACACAAAAAACCGTGGCTGCTGCTTGCGGGGGGCCAATTGCGCGTTTTATCAACTATTTATTGCGTCTATGAGGGAATGATATAAATACAAAAAGCCGTGGCTGTGGCTGTCGGCTTCGCCTTGGCGTGGCTGGCGGTGCCGACAGTCGGAAAACGAGTTTTCCTCCTTGCCGCCTCCACCATCCCCACCGTCATGCCGTGCATGACGACAGCCGCCGCGACGGTAAAAAAAGCGGCCCTTGGCCGTAAAAAAAGTCCGCCGTTGGCGGTACAAAAACAGCTGTTTATTGAAAGCATCTCCCCAGCCGTTTAGAAAGCCCCTCCTCAGCCCTCCTCCAGTGACTGGAGCTAATTCTTGCTGTGTTTGAGGCGGTTATGTGGTGCTCCTTCCCCTTGGGGAAGGCCGGGATGGGGCTTGCAGATGGATGGTGCGCACCCCTGGCAACTCTGTAGGAGTTGCGATTTCATAGCCCAGGGTTGAGGTGCGTAGCGCCTCTACCCTGGGTACAGATATAATAAGGTGTAGCTACTCTGTAGGAGTTGCGTTTAGCCGAAGGCGTTATACTCAGTTTAATGGTATTTTCCTATCCATTCCTGCCAATTGTCCTGGTGAGGGTAACGCCTACGGCTAATCGCAGCTCCTACAGAGTTGCCAGGTTAGTGGGGGCAGTTACCCAGGGTAGCGTGCTTCGCCCGCAACCCTGGGCTGGGGAAACGCAACTCCTACAGAGTTGCTGCTGCTTGCGGAGGGCCGATTGCGGGGTAAATCCATTAATGGATACTTCTATAATAGGTTGATATAAATACAAAAAGCCGTGGCTGTGGCTGTCGGCTTCGCCTTGGCGTGGATGGCGGTGCCGACAGTCGGAAAACGAGTTTTCCTCCTTGCCGTCTCCACCATCCCCACCGTCATGCCGTGCATGACGACAGCCGCCGCGACGGTAAAAAAAGCGGCCTTTGGCCGTAAAAAAAATCCGCCGTTGGAGGTAAAAAAACAGCTGCTTATTGGGAGCCCCTCCCCAGCCTTCCCCTTGGGAGGGCACTGAAAAACTAAAACCCACTATCAAATTGAAAGTTGATGACGGAGATATAGCTGTTTTACCCTTTATTTTCTGTCTATTTTAGCCTTATTTAGGCGATTTGCAGAAAGAGAAGTTACAAATCGTAAGCATTTTCCGTTTTGGTCATAAAAAAAGGGGACTTTTTCAGTGCCCTCCCTTGGGGAAGGCCGGGATGGGGCTTGTGGGTGGATGTCGTTGTCGGCCGGTGGGCATCGCAGTGGGGCGTCACTGCGCCTCTTGCTGTCTGCGCAACTCCCGTAACCCACGCCATGTTGCCCATGGTGATTTCGCGGAGCGTGATGGGCATTGCCGCTACCCTGTTGACCGCCATCCCGACTTGCGCAATCATCACGGCTGGCTCGTAACATATGATACGTGGGCTCGTGCCTTCTGAAACGTGGGCTCGTGACTTATGATGCGAGGGCTCGTGACATAAGGTACGAGCTGGCCATGGTGGTAGAGGTGATGGCGATGACGCCCTCTGGCTGACCCTGCGGCATGAGGGGCGAGGCGGAGCGGGTGGCGGTGCTTGGGTGGCTGGTGGCGGCGACGCAAAAAAGCCATCCCCGCTGCCTGTCGTTGGGCAGGGGGGATGGCTATGGTTGCGCCGTGGTGGCGGTGACGGTGGACTGCTGTCGCAGTGGCTATCGCAGAGGGGCGGCGGTGCGGTTCATGAACCGGTAGGTGGTGGTGCGCGCTCCAGCCTCTATCCGCAGGAGGTAGACGCCCTGGGCGAGACCCTGGAGGGAGAGTTCGGCGCGGCGGGCGTCGGTGGCTGGTGCCTGGCCGACCATTGTGCCACTCACGCTGTAGAGCCGTATGGCTCTGAGCCCCTCGGCGCTCACCGCAAGCTGACCGGCGCTGAGGCTCACTGTGGGCGCCGTGGTCGGGGCGTCGTCAATGGCTGTGGCGGTGCCGCTATAGATGGAGAAGATGCTGCCCTCGCGCTTGAGGTAGTAAGCCGGCGCCTTGGGCGAGGTCAGCTCCACATCGTTTCCGTCGGTCTTGCCGGTGACATAGATGCGATAGGTGTGGCCGTCTGCAAAGGGCTGGTTGCTCTGACGCAACCAGTAGCTGAAGAGCGGCACATCAAACGATGAATGGACGCTGACATTATCCTCGATACCCGGTATCTGGATGGTCTCATGGGTCTGCGTGTCTTCGCCAAACATATATACGTAGCCCTCGTAGCTGCGTCCTTCGGTTGCGCGTAGCGACACTCCGAGTTTGAAGAGCGGCATCCTGGTGATGTCGATGCTTCCCGACTCGACCTTGGAGTTGGAGTCGTCGGCCAGGAATATCTCCGCCTTGGCCATAATCGGTCTGTCCTGTCCCTTGACCACATCGATATAGGCGGCATCGCGGTCGTGGATGTTGAGGATGGGGTAGTGGAGCGTCTCTGCCTCGTCGCCCGTCATCTCGAGCTGCACCTCGTAGCGCGCTGGGGCGAGCGAGGCGGGGATGGAGAGGGGGATGGGTATCTCGGTCTCGGTGAAGCCCTCGATTTCGGTCAGTGCGTCCACGCGCGTGTCGAGCACCACTGTCCTGTCGGCATCGAGCAGCCTCACCCTCAGATAACAGTCGCGCGGCACGCCATTGAGATTTTTCACGGGGAAGAACGCCACCACCTTCTCGCCCTGATAGGCTTCGTCGGAGAGGCGGGGCTGGCCCATCAGCTGGAACCGCGCTTCCTCCGAACAGATTTCCGAGATACGTGCGGAGCCGTTGCTCAGTTCCACCTCGATGATGGGCGCCTTCTTTATGGGGAAGAAATCGTCCCACGAACCGTCGTCCTTGCGGGCGGTGCATACGGCGATGAGGCGGTAGTAGCCATCGGCGAGCTGGGCGAGACTCAGGTGGATGGGCTGGGGCTCGTTGATGAGATAGTCGGTGCCCATATATCCGTCGAGGCCGTCGCCGTAGATTCGCTGGGTGAGTCCGCCGGTGGCGTGGTCGTCAGAATAGGCCACGCGGACGAACTTGCCCTGGGCGTCGTAGACCGCCACGCCGATGTCGCCACGGAAGGGGTTGCCGCGGTTCACAAACGAGCTGACCTCTACGGTCTGCGTCTGCGACGGATTGAAGGTCTTGTCTGCGCCCTTGATGGAGAGCGAGCCGCCCTCGTTGAACATCAGTTGGGGCGAGGTCTCCAGCAGTCCGCGGTCGATGTCGGGATATTTGCCGTTGTTGGGGTGGGCGAGGATGGCGGTGAGGGCGCGGTTGAAGGCCAACGGCTTGCCTTGGAATTCACTTCCGGTCTCGGTCACGTTGAGGTTGGTGAGCGAGTAGTAGGCGTCGCCCTGTCCTTCCCAGCCGAAGTTCATGTGGAAGAGTCCGTTCTAGTCAAATCCGTCGGCCACCCAGGCGTGCCCTGACGCCGTCCCTGCGGGCCGTCCGTCCAGATAGACTGGACACCCGTTGAGCAGTTCCTGCCGCAGTATCTCGGCAAAGCGGCTGGGGCCCTCTATGGCTTTGGTGACATAGGCAGCGGTGTAGTCGAAGTGCTTCTGCAGCGCCTTGTAGGCAAAGAGTCCCTGGGTACCGCTCGCGTCGGGGGTGTACTGCATAAACGAGGCTATGCCCACGTCGCTCATCAGCAGCGCCACGGCGTCTTCCTGCTTCTGCGTGGCGGCGATGGGGTAGCGGTAGTCGGGCAGCATGTTGGCCCAGTCGTAGCGCGACTGGCTGAAGTCGGCGCTCACCGTCGTGTTGTAGTACTTGACGAGATACTCGTTGCTCCCCTTGCCCTGGGCGGGCCACTGGTAGTAGTACATCATCTGCGCCACCGCCGTAGCCACGCATCCGCTGTAGGGGTAGCCGGTCTTGGCGTTGAAGGGGTGCGACTGTCCCCACTTGCTCTTCAGCAGCGGCTCTACGGTCTTGGTGTAGAGTGCGCTGCGGGTTCTGGGGCTGATGGTCACCCACCCCTCCTTGATTGCCTCGTAGGTCTGGCGGTAACCCTCTAAGAGCAGTTTGACGCAGGGGTTGGCTGTCAGCGTGTCGAGCGTGGCCTCCCTGCTGTAGGCCAGGATTTCTCCCATCTCGTCGTCGCCGGCAACGATGATAAATCCCTGTCCCCGCGCGTCGTTATATATATAATAAGGTGGAATGGGCGTCGCCGTGCGGCTCTGCGCCCTGGCTTTGGCGGCACAGTCGTCCGACAGGTTAACCACTCTTCGGGCAATCCTGACAGCCTCCATCGGGCTGATGTCCTTGGCATGCGCCGCTGGGGCAATGGCCGCCAGCATGCTCACCACAACAGTCGCCACAGCCACAGCATGGCTGCGCCACACTGCAAGTCTAAGTATTCGTGCGATATCTTTCATTTCCATTGTTCTATATGTAGATTCAGACATAGGGCATTTGGTTTCAAAAGCATTGTGCATGGCTTCAAAAGCGGTTGCGCATGGCTTCGGAGACATCGCGCTTGGTCTCGTAATTATTGCGCTTGTCTTCAAAAGCGGTTGCAAAGATAATACTTTTTTGCTGATAAATAGCTGTTTTCGCCGTTTTTTCCATAATGCCACATAGATACATTTATTGGGTCATTTATTGGGCCATTTATTGGGTCATTGGGCTAACCGAGTATGGCATTGCTTTGAACAAGCTGGTTCAATCAAATCTGTATTGGTTCTGGTTACTCCCGTAGTTAGGGTCTCAAGCAACGCTTCTCATTCCAAGCATTCAATAATAGCGGAAATTCCGAATAGGGTTGTCTCCTCAGCCATTTTGCAGAATATATTATGCTTGTTGCCCACTTCAAGTTATCCCTCTTCTATCTCTACACATTCCTCCAGCCTGTCAGTAGTGGTGTCATCAAATGTAGAGGCTGACAGCCTGGCCATCGGGTGACCACGAGTGATGACCGCGCAGCCAATGGGGCTTGGGTAAACAAACAAAAAAATCCTAACTGCTTGTTGATAAGCAATTAGGATTAGCGGGTGCGCCTGATAGGACTCGAACCTACACGACCTGAGCCACCAGATCCTAAGTCTGGCGCGTCTACCAATTCCGCCACAAGCGCAATAATGGTGCAAAGTTACGATAAAAAAATGAGAAACGTGACGATGCGTGAGTTTTTATTTGCTGTCATTCAATTTTTTACGGGCTTCCTCGATGATGGTGTCAATGCCACGCTGGAGGTCGCTGTCGGTAATGCTCACCACATGGTCGGGGGCTATGCCGTCTTCGGTGCTCTGGCGGTTGCGGTCGTAGATGGGGCAGGCAGAGAACCTCACGCTCCATCCGCACGGCAGCTCGCTGCTGAAGGGCATGCCGCCTCCGCCACCGGTGTGGTCGCCCACGGTGATGACGCGTGGACAGCAGCGCATATACTTGACAAACTCGTTGGCGGCGCTGAAGACGGTGCGGTTGGTGAGCACTGCCACCGGCTTGTGCCAGCGTATGCCGCGGCTCGGGCGCAACCGCTGCTCCTTCATGGCAGAGAAGTCGTTGTGGCCGCGGCCCGTCTTGTGCTGCACATATCCCACGAGGATGTCTTCGTCGGTAAAGCGGGCAGCCAGTTGCTCGGCGGCGCTTATCATTCCACCGGGGTTGCTGCGTATGTCGATGATGAGGGCGCGGCAGGTGAGCAGGTAGGCCATGATGTCGTCGAGGTTGCCTTCGCCGAAACCGTTGGCAAAGGTGGAGCAGCGCATATAGCCTATGTTGTCGTCGAGGATGCGGTAGCTGATGCCCGACGCGATGCGGTAGTCGGTGCCGAGATAGCGTCGGGAGAGTGTGTCGGAGAAGTTGGAGGGATAGTCTTCGCGCCAACTCCAGTTGCGGCCGATGTCGAAGGTGGAGTAGAGATTGACATGGCCGTCGCGCAATTCGCTGAGCATGTTGCAGAGCACTTCAAACTGCTGGTTCTCGCTCATGTGGTTGTCTATCTGGCGTGAGTAGCGCTGATAGACCTCGTTCCAGTCTATGCCCTTCTGGCTGAAGAAGCAGTAGTGCTCGTCCATGATGCGCCATAGGGCTTCAAAGTTGCCGCTCGGCGAGTTGGTGTATTCGTCTTCATCTACGCAGCTGGTCATGCTGATGGCGACAAGGCATGCCAGGCATAGGCGGAACAAGAGAGAAAGGCGTGGAAGGGTCATGGCTGTTTAATCTTTTGGATGCTGAACTTGCGCACCACACCGATGACAAACGCATGGGTGTAGATGTGTGACTTGAGGTGGTTGACGCTGGCTTGCTGGTAGTCGCCCAGATAGCCGGCGCGCAGGGTGGTGCCCCACAGGTTGTAGTCGACGGTGAGCATCTGCCTCATCGACGGCGCGTTGCCTACCCAGGTGGGCACCACGTTGTGGTCGTAGTTGCCCTTGGAGAATATCTCGTAGTAGGACTGTCCGTAATTGGGCGAGAACATGACGCCGGCAACTGGCAGCCACACCTCGTATCTCACTGCCAGCGGATGGCGCCAGTGCAGGGTGTAGGTGGCGGCGGCTGTGGGCGTAAGGTTGAGATAGGCTCGGGCCTGTGCGGGATTGTTGGAGTTGCGGGTGTTGTAGATGAAACCTATGTTGGCGTCGATGTTTCCACCCACGTCGAGTCGCAGGGTGCTTCCCTTGAAATGGAAATCGCATAGATGCCAGTGCCATCCGTACTGGAAATTGTAGCTGCCTGCCATCTCGCCACCGTAGCCGCTCTTGTTTTCAAGAAGAGAGAGGCTGCCCTGGTGGATGATTTCATGGAAGAGGCGCGTGGTGTCGGTCTTCTCGCGCAGGGTGTGTGAGATGTATCTCAGCTCGGTGCCCCTGTAATGGAGCGGGGAGAGATAGGTGTCAAGCACCTCGGCGCCTCCAATGCCCACCATGCGGGCATTGGTGACTATGCGCTCGCTCTGGGCCCAAGCGATGGAGCAGGGCACGACTGCCAGGAGCGCCAGGAGGATGGTCTTAATTGTCGTCATTGGTGAAAAGGCTGAGTTGGCCGGTGATTTCGTCGATGACCTGCTGTTGGCTCTTGCCGGCATCGGGGTCCAGGTTGGTGTCGTCGGTGCTGTCGTCGGCGTCACTGGCAGTGGGCTCGGGCTCAGGCTGGCGGGTAGGCTCAAGCTCTTCTACCGTCTTGACCTTGTAGATGGTGAGACGGCGGCCGTGGGCCTTGACCGAGCGGATGGTGGCGAAGTCGGCAGCCTCGACCTCAAGCGGCGGCTGCTTGACATCGACGCCCTCGAAGGTAACCCTCAGACGGGGATAGGGCGTGTCGGTGAGCAGCACCATCTTGCTCTTGAGGTTTTCGCCCATGATGTTGAGCGGCTTGCGCGAGTATTCCAGCGCAAATCGCTTGATGTAGAGCAGACGGTTGTTGTCGGCATCATAGAGCACGGCGGTCCATATCTTCTCGGGATTCCACTTCTCGATGACGACGATGCCCTCGCTATAGTGGTTGTTGGCGTCGAAGTCGGTGAAGTAGTAGCTGTAGTCGTTGAGGATAACCAGTATACGGTCGTCGTCGCTGAACTCTCCGAGGTAGTTGCCCCGCTCTTCATAGTTGATGCGTCGCACATAGGGGTCGTACCACACCTTGCGTCCGCCCAGGGTGGAGTGGCCGCGGCTCTTGAGCGAGATGCGGTGTACGGGCTTCTTGGTGAGGATATTGCCTCGTGCCGTACGGTTCTTGATAAGTATTTCGGAGAAATCCTTTTCGAGGAATATATTGGCCTTCTTCTTGGCTGTACAGTCGGGTTCGAGCGTTATCTTTATCACTTCGGCCTCGCCGTTGGGGTTGGCAGTGAAGTACATGATGCGCGAACCCTCGGTGCCTTGGGTCAGGTCGTACTCGCGGTCACGAGTACAGCCGTTGACGAAGAAACGCTTGATGAAGCACATGCCCTTGCGGCCGTCGCGATAGACCACGTTGAAGATGGTGCGCACATCGTTCTTCTTGAACACCTGCGCCCAGATTACGTTCTTGCCCACGAAGAACTTGTCGGCCACCTTGACGATCTTGTATTTGCCGTCGCGGTAGAAGATGATGATGTCGTCTATCTTGGAGCAGTTGCACACAAACTCGTCTTTCTTGAGTCCGGTGCCCATGAAGCCGTCGCTGCGGTTGATGTAGAGCTTCTCGGTGGCCTCGATTACCTCGGTGGCTTCGATGGTGTCAAAGTTGCGTATCTCAGTGTGGCGTGGATGGTCGGCGCCATATTTCTCGATGATATACTCATACCAGTTGATGGTCACGTCGGTCATGTGGGCCAGGTCGTGCTCTATCTCCTTGAGCTCTTTCTTGATACGCGCCAGCAGTTCGTCGGCCTTGTCCTTGCTGTATTTCAGGATGCGCTGCATCTTGATTTCGAGCAGACGCAGCAGGTCGTCGCGTGTGATGCTGCGCACCAGCTTCTTCTTGAATGGAGCAAACTTCTCGTCGAGGAACTCCACCACGGCGTCCTGGTTGGGAGCCTGCTCGAAGCGGGTCTCCTTGTACATGCGTTCCTCGATGAAGATGCGCTCGAGCGAGATGAAGAACAGCTGCTCGAGCAGCTCGTTGCGGCGTATCTCCAGCTCCATCCTCAGCAGGTCTTTGGTGTGCTCGACCGAGTGGGTCAGCACGTCGCTGATGGTGAGGAAGCAGGGTTTGTTGTCCTTGATTACGCAGCAGTTGGGCGAAATGTTGGTCTCGCAGTCGGTGAAGGCATAGAGCGCGTCGATGGTCTTGTCGGGGCTTGTGCCCGGCGCCAGGTGTATCAGTATCTCCACCTCGGCGGCGGTATTGTCGTCGATGCGGCGTATCTTGATTTTACCTTTCTCTATAGCCTTGGTGATGCTGTCTATCAGAGTTGATGTGGTCTTGGTGAAGGGGATGTCGCGTATGGCGAGCGTCTTGCCGTCTACCTGCTCTATCTTGGCTCTCACCTTGACCACTCCGCCTCTCAGTCCGTCGTTATATTTGGATACGTCTATCGAACCGCCGGTGGGGAAGTCGGGGTAGAGGGCAAACTTCTCGCCGCGCAGATAGGCTATGGCAGCCTGGCATATCTCGGTAAAGTTGTGGGGCAGAATCTTGGACGCCAGACCCACGGCTATACCTTCGGCTCCCTGGGCCAGCAGTAGCGGATACTTCACGGGCAGCGTGATAGGCTCCTTGTTGCGGCCGTCGTACGACAGTTGCCAGTCGGTGGTCTTGGGGTTGAACACCGTGTCGAGGGCAAACTTGGTAAGACGGGCTTCGATGTATCGTCCGGCAGCAGCACGGTCGCCGGTCAGTATGTTGCCCCAGTTGCCCTGGGTGTCGATGAGCAGCTCTTTCTGGCCCAGCTGCACCAGCGCGTCGCTTATCGACGCGTCGCCGTGGGGGTGCAGCTTCATCGCCTCGCCCACCACGTTGGCCACCTTATTGTATCTGCCGTCGTCCATGCGCTTCATGGTGTGCAGTATGCGGCGCTGCACAGGCTTCAGACCGTCCTCGATATGAGGTACGGCACGTTCCAGGATCACGTAGCTGGCGTAATCCAGAAACCAGTTCTTGTACATTCCCGAAAGGTGATGCACGGCAGAAGCGTCGAAGCGGTCGGCAGGGCGATAGTCGGAGTGCTGGTCGTTGTCCAGTATATCGTCTGTTTCCTCTTTGGTCTTGTCGTCGTCCATAGTTATTATCGTTTATTGCAGAAAGTATACAAAATTAGGAGTTTTTTTTGATTTATGCAACGAAAGAATGGCAAAATGCTTGATTTTACATGATTATGATAGACACGCAGACCCCTGAAACCGAAGAGACGACAACCGGCAGGGCGCTGTGGGGCCCATCGTCGGCTGTCGTCTCTTCAGTAATGGAGTGTCTTGTATCGTTATTGCTTGTCAGCAGCGTCTTCCTTCTCCTTGGGCAGAATCAGATTGAGCACCACGGCCAGGAGGAATACCACAGCCACACAGTTGTCGGCAAATACCGTACGCACAATCTCGGGGAAGATGTTGAACATGTCTGTGGCCTGGGTGAAACCGAGTCCCACGCTCAGCGAGAGGCTCACGATAATCATGTTGCGCTGAGAGAATCCGGAGCGGGCCATCATGCCGAAACCGGCAAAGAGGATGCTGCCAAACATCATGATGGTGCAGCCTCCAAGTACGGCCTGGGGTATGGTGGTAAGCACATAGCCTATAGCCGGGAATATGCCGCCCACAATCATTACCACGGCACCCACGCCTATCGTGAAGCGGTTGACTACGCCCGACATGGCAGCCAGACCCACGTTCTGGCTGAACGAGGTGATGGGGGTACAGCCGAAGAGTCCTGATACACTGCTCACAAAACCGTCGCAGCAGATGGCAGACCCCATCTCCTTCTGCTTGGGGTCGCGTCCGAGCGCGCTGTTGCAGAGTGCCGACGTGTCGCCTATCGTCTCTGTCGCCGAGACCAGATAGACCGCCGTCACCGAGAGTATCGCGCCGATGTTGAACTCAGGCGTAAAGGGCAGCAGCTTGGGTAGCGCCACAATCGATATATCGCTGAGTCCGCTGTAATCAATCATACCCATGAAGAGAGCGAGGATATAGCCCGCGATGAGGCCCATGAGTACCGACAGCGACCGCAGGAATCCCTTGGTAAACACCTGGCAGAGCAGACAGGCCAACAGCGTAACGCTGCCCACAATCCAGTTGTCCATGCTGCCGAAGTCGGCTGCGCCCAGTCCGCCGGCAAAGGAGTTGGCTCCCACCGGCAGCAGCGAGAATCCGATGGCTGTCACCACAGTGGCTGCCACGACATGCGGAATCAGTTTTATCCAGTATTTGGCGAAAAGTCCCAGCAGTCCTTCCAGCACGCCGCCCACAATCACCGCTCCGATGAGGGTGCCCATGCCATAGGCTGCGCCAATGCTGATGGCCAGCGAGAGGAAGGTAAAGGAAATACCCATCACGATGGGTAGCCGCGAACCTATTCGCCATACGGGGTAGAGCTGCACCAGCGTACCTATACCCGCTATTACCATACAGTTTTGTACGAGCACCGCACTGACTGATTTGTCCAGCCCTATGGCGCTGGCAAGAATCATGATAGGCGCAATGTTGCTGACAAACATGGCCAGTACATGCTGAAGACCGAATGGGACAGCTTTGCCCAATGGTACTCTACCGTCAAGCTGATAGAGATTCTCTGTAGAATTTGTCATAACTATATCAGTATAAATAGAAATATCGCTTGATAACATTTCTTTCCGCTCCGTGTCTATCCCACAGCCATAACTGCTTGCGCCGTCAAGCCCCAGGGTTGCCACAGAGACGCTACAAAGTTACAAAAAAACATTGACCTCCAATCCCTCAATCCCCATTTTTTCTTCTGCCATGCACAAAGGGGCGGGATTGGGCGCGGATATATACCTTATTATATATATAGGAGGCGTCGCATCCGCTTTTCCATCCGCTGGTGGAGTCGCTTGGGGGAGAAAGGCATCTCGTGTTGTCTGTTTCTACATCAAACCACAACGCGTGATTGAATTGGCTGGGAGCCATGATGGTTGTATATCGTCCGTTTCCTACATCAAACCACAACTGGTATTAAAGAATAGATGCGGCCTATAGAGTTGTATATCGTCCGTTTCCTACATCAAACCACAATAAGGCAGTAATGCCGAAGGGTAAAACCTATACTCCCGCTTCGGTGGGAGTTTTTTTGTTTTTAGCCCTCTTGACTTTACAAATCCTCCATAATGTTTTGTCTCAGCTTGTCCTGGTTGGCTTTGTCGTAGTAGCTGAGCTGCACGAAGCAGTCGAATTTCTGATGGGTTATCTCGAGGGTTATATCTCCGTTCTTGCAGGCAAAGGTGCTGTGGTATTTGCAGCGGTCAAGCTGAACTTCGCACATGCGGCTGTTGTCGTCATCTGCATACTTGTTTTGAAATTCCTCCACACATACTTTGGGCTCGCCGTATTTCTCGGTGAGCATGTCCTTATAGCTGGAGTAGCAGCTTTCGAGGTCACTCCACTTGTCCATTTTGGGGAACTCTACGCAGACGCGACATATCATGCCGCTCTTGTCGGCCACGGCATAGATATGGCAATTCTTGTAACCGGCAAATTCGCCTTTCAGCACCGATACGCCGTCTTCGGTGCCTAAGGGTACATATCCTTTGGCCTTGAGTTTGAGGGTAAACGACTGCAGAGTTCCTTCCATAGGGATGCCCTTAAACTTCATGTGTTCGGTCTGGGCTGAGCAGAGGCATACTGTCAATGTCAGCAGCAATGTACATAATAGATGTTTCATAGTTGTATGTGTTAGTTGATTGTTATTGGGTTCTCGGTATACTCTTTTCGGCGATAGACTTGATACGTTTTTCCCTGCCTATGGTTTCGGCAATGTCATATTGCCCCCATCCTTCTTCTCGTGGATTTTTCTTGATCATCTCGTCATACCACCAGTCGTAGTGCTCGCGGCCGATGATGCCCAGATCGTAGGCTTGATGCACCATTGCGGCTATCGAGGTACCATAGACACCGCGCAGGTCGGCCAACTCTGCGAGGGTGATGCTGTTGCGGTGGGCGCCTACCTCTTCTATATATGTGTCAGGAGGGAAGAGAAAGTAGCTGGCAAACTTGCTGCATAGTTTCTCTGTCATCGCAGCCTCTGTGCCGTCGGCAATGGTGAGTATCAGGTGCCCTAACTCGTGACAGGCGGTGAAACGCAGTCTTTCGACGGTAGTCTTCTCCGGGCGCGAGTCGATGATGATGAGCGGATGGATGGCGTCTGCCCAGGTACTGAGCCCGTAGACATCCTTGGGCAGAGGCGTGTCGAGTATCTTTATGCCCTTGCGCTCCATGAGCCGCAGCAGATGGGGCAGGGGACCCTCGCCGCAGCGCCATGACTTGCGTAGCAGTTGTGCTGCCTTGAGTGCTTCATCTTGGGTGCCCACAACGACCGGTGCTATCTCGTTGACAAACGTATGGGCTATGCCAGTCCGCTGTTCTTCAGCCAGATACTGCTCAGCCCAATATGCCACTTGGGCCGATATCATCTCTGTCGCCTCGTCTCCCATGCCGCTTCCTATCCCCGTGCGCAGCATGGGGCGGTCTATCTCTACGCCGTGGCCCATCAGATAGTCAGTACTGATGGCGAGCGCCTCGGCGAGGGCGTGCAACAGAGGTGGCTTGGGAGTCATCGCCCCTTGCTCATAGCGTGATATGCTCTGCCGCGTCAGCCCGATTCGGCATCG
Source organism: Prevotella sp. P4-67 (assembly GCF_002251325.1). Taxonomy (NCBI): domain Bacteria; kingdom Pseudomonadati; phylum Bacteroidota; class Bacteroidia; order Bacteroidales; family Prevotellaceae; genus Prevotella; species Prevotella sp. P4-67. The sequence goes on along the minus strand of NZ_NPJL01000065.1, from coordinate 14,130 downwards.
GTCAGCCAGCTGTGCCATGCTGAGGCCGCTCATCAGGCGCGCCGCCCGCAGACGTATGCTAAAGCAGTTGTGTTTCATCTTAATAGAATATTTGTTGACAAATTTAGTGATAATATCTCGAATTGTCAACAAAATCGCCATATTTTTTTTATATCCAGGCGATTATCTGCAGTTTTCCCTCTTCCTCCCAGCCATCACCTCCTCATCATCCGCAAATAAAATACAGGGAAATATAGTTGGTTGTCGTAGGCATAACAAGTGCTCATAACGCTTCCTGCTCTGCGTGTGTCCGAGTCCAGCGGTCCGCATGCTGATTCTGCCCCAATGTCACGGCCGCTTTCAGCCGCTATGGGGCAGAAGAGGTGTCATCTGGTATATTCTTCGGGCAATACAGGCATGGCACCATGCTGTGTGCAGACGTATGCCGATACCTTCACCGCCAGTTCGTGGGCTTCCCTTACGCTCTTGCCCTTCAGGATGCTTGCCACAAATGCGCCTGTGAACGAATCGCCGGCGCCCACGGTGTCAGCCACTTCCACTCTGGGTGTCTCGATAAATGATATCTCGCCTGGGGTAAATACGTAGCTGCCGTTTACGCCACAGGTCAGGATGAGCATCTTCAAGTTGTATTTGCCCAGGAGAAGCCAGCATTTGTTCTCCAGGTCTATACCCGGATAGCCGAAGAGGCGGCTTATGGTGATCAGTTCCTCGTCGTTGATCTTGAGGATATTGCATCGCTTGATGCTCTCGGTGATAATCTCCTTGTTATAGAATCCTTGACGCAGATTGATGTCAAAGATTTTGAGAGTTTCTTTCTCTTCAGGCATATTGTCGAGAAAACGGTAGATGGTATTGCGTGACACCTCGTTGCGCTGGGCCAGCGAGCCATAGCAGACGGCGGTGCAGTTCTTGGCCAATCTGTCCAGGGCGGGGGTATAGGGTATATTGTCCCAGGCTGCTCCTTCCTTGATGTCATAGCAGGGTATTCCATTGGCGTCGAGCGTCACCTGTACGGTGCCGGTAGGGTAGTCTATCTTTTCTATCTCATAGTTGAGATGGTGGTCGTCGAGTTCCTTTTCCAGTTCCTTGCCCAACTCGTCATCACCCATTGCGCTGACAGCCCAACTGTCGAGCCCAAACTGAGAGACATGATAGGCGAAGTTGGCTGGAGCGCCACCGAGTTTCTTTCCACTTGGCAGCATGTCAAAGAGAGCTTCGCCGATACCTATTACTGATTGTTTCTTTTCCATTGTCGTTTTTAGTTTTAGATTGCTGGATACATCGTCTGTTTTCCGTTGCGTGGGCATCTTTCTGGCGGTGTCCATTGCTGCGGTCCAATCTTTTGGACAGTCTGCACACGTCAGTACATCCTTTCTCTGTATCTGCCAATGGTGTGCAGACTGTCTCTTCTTGCCTGTCTGCTATTTCTTCTCTTGTGGTTTCTGGTCTAAGTCGATAATAACCTTCATACTCGTCTCGCGATGGCTGTCGATGAATCTGTATGCGTCATCATATTCCTCAAAGGCGAAACGGTTGCTTATGAGAGGCGTGAGGTTGACGATGCCTTTGCTCACATAGTCGATGGCGGTGAGATAATCCTCGTGGCGGTACATCATCGATCCGATCAGGCGCAGTTCGTGTTCGCCCAGGTGAAACATGCTAAGAGCTGGGTCTTTGGCAAAGACAGCCACGACCACGATGTCGCTGCCCTTCTCGATGGTCTCCATCAGCGAGCGGATAGAAACCTCTACGCCAGCCACTTCAAAGCCTACCTGATAGCCTTCTTCGCCGAAGAGTTCTTGGGCAGCTGCCTTGAGGGGCTTCTTGGTGATGTTGAGCGTATGCTCGATGCCACACTCGCGGGCTTTGGCCAGACGCAGATCGCTCACGTCGGTGATCAGTACGTTCTTGGCGCCACGGGCGATACAGAACTGGGCGATGAGATTGCCGATGGTTCCAGCACCGCTCACCACTACATTCTTGCCTTTCACCTCGGTGCGGTTGCTGGCATGGGCACCTACGGCGGCAGGTTCTATCATGGCTCCATAGTCGAGGCTCATCCCTTCGGGCAACTTGGCTACGCGGTCATCGTCTACGACGAAGAGGTCCTGGGCTGCGCCGTCAGCCTGGAATGCCTGTACACGCAGATGTTCGCAGACATTATACTGTCCGCGTTTACAGGGGTTGCACTTGCCGCAGACCAGCTGTGGGCGGGCGGTGATGTGGTCACCGGGGCTGCATACGGTTACCTCGCTGCCTACAGCCACTACCACTCCCGAGTACTCATGTCCCTGTACCACTGGATAGAATGTGGCGGGGTGGAGACCGTGGTAAGAGTGTATCTCACTGCCGCAGATGCCGATGCGCTTGATGTTGACGAGCACCTGATGGGCTGTCAGGTCAGCTGCCTTGGGTTCTGCTATTTCCTTAAACTCGATACGTTTGGGTTCTACCAATATTGCTTGTCTCATAGTTGTATTGTTTTTTTATGGTTGTTATCGTTAATGTTAGTGTGTTGGGCAATTTTCGTTTGTCTTGTCCCACCCATCGGCCTGATGACCGATGGAGTTTTATTTCTTTTTGTTTTCCAGTTCTGTCATGATCTGGTTGTATTGTTTCTTGTTGAGTCTGTATAGACAGAGACACCCTGCGGTGATGATCCATAACACTCCTGGTATGGTGCTGAAGGCGTGGTGCATGATGCTCAGCACTTCCGGGTTCTGCACAGCGTTGCTTACATATCCTGCACTGCCCAGGGCAATGGCGAGAAGCGATGTGCCGAGCGCCATGCCTATCTTGTTGCCCAGAGAGATGAAGGCATACTGGAATCCATCGTTTCTGATGCCCGTTTTCCACTCGCCATATTCCACGCAGTCTGGGATGATGGCATAGATGGCAGTGTTGAATCCAGAGAAGAAGAACCATGACAATGCTGAGAACAGGTAGAACATGATGGCGCTACCGTTGGGACTGAAGAAGTACAGAGCGATCATCGTGACACCGGTGAGGAAGGCGAAGATGGCTGCAGCCAGACCCTTGTTGCCGGTCTTTCTGAATACCATGGGGAAGCAGGCTGCACCGATGATACTTGGCACGATGATGGCCATCGAATAGAAGGAAAAGAGCGTGGCCGAACCTTCTACATAAGTGAAATAGTAGAGCATGTCGGCGTTGCGTCCATAGTGGATGAAACCGAAGAGCAGCTGGCCTAAGAGAGCGAGCATATAGGGCTTGTTCTTCATCATGGCACAGAGCTGTACCTTCAGCGGGAGCTTCTGACCCACAGGTATCTCCACCACCTCTCTGGTTTTGCGGAAACAGAACAGATGGCAGGCGGCGAAGATGATGCCATAGAGCACAGCCACGGCGAGATAGCCATATCTGGTGTCGCCGGCGCCAAACCAGCTGATGAGTGGCACGGTTACGATGTTGATTACGCCGATGGCCATCATCGCGCTTACCGAGCGGCTGGTGTTGAGTTTGGCTCTCTCGTCGATATCCTGTGTCATGGCTCCGCAGAGAGTGCCATAAGGCAGGTTGACGCAGGTATAGCCCAGTACCAGGATGCAGTAGGTCACTGCCATGTAGATGATCTTGGCGGTCTGGCTCCATTCGGGGTGTGCCCAGAAAGTGAGTATCAGCACCAGTGCCGTGATAGGGGCTCCGAAGAGCAGCCATGGGCGGAATCGTCCCCAGCGAGTATGGGTCTTGTCGGTGAGTGCGCCGATGATTGGGTCGTTGATAGCATCCCAGAATCGGGATATAAGCATCAGGGTGGCTACAGCGCTCATGCTGATTCCAAACACGTCTGTGTAGAATATCATGAGGAAGTTGCCTACAAACATCCAACTGAAGTTGCAGCCCACGTCGCCCATGCCATAGGCGAGCTTGCTGATGAAGGGAACTTTACCCTCTGCATTGTTTTTCTGCGAGTCGTCCATCTGTGAACAGTTCGCTTGACACTTACTGTCTTGTTCCATCTTTTTTAGGTTTGGGTAGTGTATTGTTTTTAATTCTTAGGCGTTGGGAAGTAGTACTCTCCGAGAGAACCTGCTCTTCCCTTATCACGCTGTAAAGGTAGCGTGAATTCGCAGGCAATTCAAGAAAAAAAGCATCTTTTTTCCCACAACCGTTCTCGCAACCGTTCCCATTTTCTGCAACCGTTCCCAAAAAGATCCGCATTTTGTTGTTGCTCTCATGGAGAATAAGTATCTTTACAAGCGCATAGACAAAAGACCCAAAGAGATATGGCAAAATACGTCACCATTATGGATATTGCAAGGGTGTTGGGCATCTCCAAGTCCACCGTCTCCCGTGCCCTCTCGGGAGATACCGGCAATGTGAAGGCCGAAACTCTGCAGAAGATTTTGGCAACCGCTGAGCAGATGGGGTATCATCGCAACGAACTGGCAGTACATCTCAGACAGCAGAGTACCCACAACATCGGCATCATCATCCCCGAAATCGTCACCACGTTTTATATGATCTTTATCAACGAGGCACAGGCCATCCTGCGCAGACAGGGCTACAAGGTGATGATAGCCATCTCCAATGAGAATCCCGAGCAGGAACGTGAGAATATCCTGATGATGGAGCAGCTGCGCGTCGATGGCATCTTGATGAGTGCCTGTGACAAGGAGCGCAACGTAGATCTATATAATAAGGTGATAGAGCGAGGCATCCCCATCGTGTTTTTTGACAGAACCGTGGAGAGGGTCAGGGCTTCCCAGGTACGCATGGACGATTATATCATGGCGTTTTTCATGGTTGAGGCTTTGCTGCGCAAGGGTTACAAGCACATCATCCATATTCCCGGTCCGTCTTATATCCGCAACAGTTATGAACGGTTGAGAGGTTATCGTGAGGCGCTTGAGAAGTTTCATGTCGAGTACCAGTCGCATGATGTCCTGCTGCCGGCATTGTCGGCCGAAGAGGGCAGTTGGGTGATGGAGCAGTATCTGGCCAAGGGGGTGCCTTTTGACGCCGTCTTCGGATTTACGGAGACCGCTGTCCTGGGAGCCAAGAGCGTCATCCAGAAGCACGGCTTGCGCATCCCTGACGATGTGGCGCTCTGCTGCATGTCGGGTACTACCCTGGCCACCCTGGTACATCCCCAGCTGACGGCTGTCGAACAGCCCATCGCCAAGATGGCGCAGGAAGGTTGCCGACTGCTGTTGGAGCATCTTGCCGATGCAGACAAGCCGATAGAGGAGATAGCTCTAAGAGGTGAAACCGTAATAAGAGAGTCTACATAGAGGCAGCGGGTGTGTCATCCATAGGATATGACACACCCGCTGCTTGTCTTGTCTGCTTCCTTTACGGCTCCAGAGTCTCTGCTTCCGCTTCTGCCATGCAGCTGTAGAAATACAGGGAAATATAGTTGGTTGTCGTGGGAAAATAGTATTTTTGTAACCCGAAGGACAATATATACACTAACAGATAATATGATGAAAGTAATCCATTCTGAACTCGCCCCCAAAGCGGTGGGGCCTTACAGCCAGGCCATCGTGGCCAGTGGCTTCGTTTTTGCGTCGGGCCAGCTGCCCATCGATCCTGCCACAGGTGAATTTGCCGAGGGCGGCATCAAGGAACAGACCCGCCAGTCGCTCACCAATGTTACCCATGTGCTTGCCGAGGCAGGCATCGACCTGAGCCATGTGGTCAAGACCACGGTGTTCCTCTCTGATATGGCCAACTTTGCTGCCATGAACGAGGTCTATGCCACATTCTTCAGCGAGCCTTATCCAGCCCGTTCGGCTGTGGCTGTCAAGACGCTGCCCAAGAATGCCCTCGTAGAGGTAGAGGTTGTGGCTGCTCTCTGATTTCCCTTCCTCAGCGCCCCGATGGCGTGCGAGTCTAATTGACAAGCCGTGTGGTTTCCCGAGGTCATTGTGACTGGTATCGGGTGACCACACGGCTTGTTTTCGGGATGTCCGCAGACGATAGCTGCGCCCTTCCTCCTATGCGACGGCCGCCGAAGGCAGAGAGGAGGTTGTCGCGGTTGCTGTCAGTATGCTATAAGATGACAGGAGCATCATGGTTGCAGCGTTCTTCGCTTGCCGCCAGATGCTCCTGTTATTCGTCTTTCGTCGGTTAGGTGTCTTCTTACTTCACCACAAACACCTTGGTCTCATGCGCGGCCACGCTTCCTTTCCAGCTCTTGGCTTTCCGGGCTATGTCTCGGTGCTGCCATACATCGCGCACGGTGTACTTGCCGTTGAGCCCGAGGCTTGCAAAGTTGAGGCTTATGCGTTGGGCTTCGTCCGAGGGGTTGAGGATGGCCACGGCGTGCGAACCGTCGGCGAGCGGTTTGATGTAGACCTGCTGCGCAGGCAGGTTCACAATGCGTTCGGCAGCCTTGCCCAGAGCGTCTTGGTTGATGGCGATAATCTCCTTGTTGAGCAGAATGCGGCGGTCATCGTCGGTCACCTTGCGCAGGTCGTTGGTCATGGCAAGCACCGACGACAGCATACACCACATGCTCATCTGCGTCTGATATTCGGTCGTGGTGCAGCCTACGCCACCGAGGTCGCTCGACGGGCCGCCCGTTCCGTACAGGCCGACCACCAGCATATCCATGTCGGGCCATTGTCCCGGACGGGCGTGTTTTGCCAGAGGCGCCGTTATGTCGATGATGTCCAGAATACCCATGCCGCCTTGTTTCACGATGTCCTTCCACATATCGCGCACATCGCCTGAGGTACGCCAGAGCTGTCCTCCCACCTCTTCGCACCACTCTTCGCATTGGCGCTGACCCCACTCGCAGATGCCGAGCACGATGTCGCGCCCCGAGTTCTGCAGAGCGTTAGCCATAGTGCGGTAGCGCTGTCGGGCGGTGGCACTGTCGGCAGGAGCGTTGCAGTAGTCGTACTTCAGATAGTCTATGCCCCACGAGGCGAAGGTGCGTGCGTCCTGCTTCTCAAAACCCAGACTCGCTGTCCGTCCGCCGCAGGTGAGCTGTGCCGCATCCGAGTAGATGCCGAGCTTCAGTCCTTTGGAGTGTACATAGTCGGCGAGCGCCTTTATGCCCGACGGAAACTTCTCCGGGTCGGGTATGATGTTGTTCTCACGGTCGCGTCCGCCTTGCCAGAGGTCGTCGATGAAGATATATTCGTAGCCGGCGTCGCGGAACCCGCCTTCAACCATGGCGTCAGCGGTCTCGCGTATGAGCTGTTCGTTGATGTTGCCTTGGAAGAGGTTCCATGTCATCCATCCCATTGGTGGTTTCGGAGCAAGTTGTCGACGTGGGGTGGGGGTGTTCTCTGCCAAAGCGAAGAGCGACGCGAGGCAGAGCGCTGCCGATAGGATAAGCGATTTGTTCATAATGATTTGTCAATTGGTTGTTTGTTATTGTCCATAGGCTGTGCCGTGGCGATATAAAGCACGGGGCTTCCGTCTGCTTTATATGCCTTGCGCATAGGCTTTTATATTATCACGTACAAATTTAGCAATTATTTCCCGAAGTCCCGTACCAAGTCTCCGATTATTTCATTATCGTGGCACCAGCCCCTCAGCCCACCGCCGGCATATACACTGCCCCAAGCACTGCCCTGTATGTGATTTTTACCGAAAAACTGCACGCTTGGCGTATTTTTTTGTATTTTTGTGACCATATTATAGTGTTTACCTATGACTATACATCAAATCACATTCAGTCCCACTGGCGGCACGCGACGCGTGAGCGAGTTGCTGTGTGCGGGCATCGGCATCACGGACACCGCCACCGAACTCTGCTCGTGGGAGGACGACATCGCTTATCCCGACATTGCTGCCGACGACCTGGCCGTCATCTCCATGCCCGTCTTTGCCGGACGCGTGCCGATGCTGGCTGTAGAGCGGCTGAAACGCGTCAGCGCCCATGTCGCCCGGTGCGTGATAGTCGCCGTCTATGGCAACCGCGCCTACGACGACGCCCTTGTAGAGATGCAGGACATAGCCACCGCAGCGGGTTTCCGGGTGATGGCAGCCGTGACAGCCATCGCAGAGCACAGCGTGTGCCGACAGCTTGCCGCCGGACGCCCCGATGCGAGCGACGCCGCGCAGCTTGGTGAGTTTGGTGCCGCCATCCTTGCCCGCGCAGCCCTGTCGGTGCCCATCCCCGAGTTCACTCTGCCGGGTCACCGTCCTTACCGCGAGTACAGCCCATGCGCCGTGCCCGAAGCCGATGACCGCTGTCAGGGCTGCGGAGCATGTGCTGCCCAGTGCCCCACCAGAGCCATCGCGCCAGACCATCCCCAGACCACCGATCCGGCCCTCTGTATCAGTTGTATGCGTTGCGTGCAGGTGTGCCCCGTCCATGCCCGAGGCATCGGACAGCGCCTCTCCATGCTGGCAGCCCATCTCGAACCGCTCTGCCGCGAGCGACAGGAGAACAGACTCTATCTCCCATGATGCCGACTATACAGGGACCGGAATACACCGCGCATGGGGCTGCGGTACGCAAGGTCGTCGCAGCCTTCGACTCGTTCAAGGGCAGTCTCTCTGCCCGGGAGGCATGCGAGGCGTGTGCCCAAGGCATAGGCAGAGTCCTGCCCCACGCCGCAGTAGTTCAGCTGCCGCTGAGCGATGGAGGCGAAGGGCTGGTCGAGTGTGTATGCCGGCTGCTGCCCTCACGCCCTGTTACCGTCGAGGTGCATGGCCCCCTGATGGAGCCTGTCACCGCCGAATATGCAGTGTCTATGGATGGTCGTACCGCCTATATGGAGATGGCGGCGGCAAGTGGACTGACGCTCGTGCCCGTAGGGCGGCGCGATGTGATGCGTGCCACCACCTATGGCGTGGGCGAGATGATGGCCGACGCCGTAAGCCGAGGCTGCACCGAGATAGTGATGGGTATCGGCGGAAGCGCCACCTGCGACGGCGGCAGGGGCATGATAGAGGCCCTGGGCGACTGTCGGCGCCTGGCGTCACGGTGTAGAGTCACCGTGGCTTGCGATGTAGACAATCAGCTGTATGGCGAGCGGGGTGCCGCCTGCATCTTTGCCCCGCAGAAGGGTGCTTCGCCCGAGCAGGTCAGGGCTCTCGACGCTCGTCTGCGCGACTTTGCCCGTGCCACTGAGCGTGCCGGACTCGCCACGCCACTACTCGCCCTCCACCCGGGGGCAGGTGCGGCGGGAGGACTGGGCTATGCGCTCATGGCATACCTCAACGCCGACCTCCGCTCGGGCATAGACATCATGCTGGAACTCGCCCATTTCGACGACGCCATCCGTGATGCCGACCTCGTAATCACGGGCGAGGGCAGGTCTGACGCTCAGACACTTATGGGCAAGGTTCCCTGTGGGGTGCTGGCGCGCTGCCGCCGCGAGGGAGTGAAGGCGTGGCTGCTGTCGGGCGCGGTCGACGATACCGAGGGGCAGCTCTCGACTGCGTTTGACCTGGTGGCGGGCATCAACGATGCCGACCCCCGACCGCTCGCCGTGCTGATGCAGCCCGAGGTGGCACGCCACAACCTGGCTGCGACCGTGGCAAGACACATTGGTGGGGCGGGGTAGACGGAGGTGTGGAACACCATGCCATCATTTCTCATGAATGTGAGCACGTTATTGTATATTCATCCGCATGTGGATGAATGGTTTAAGAAGACAACGCTTCTAAGAAATGACAATTGTCAGACATATTCCGACTTGTTTACATCAAATAGTTCATATATCAAGAAGAAAGCCTGTCGGTAATGAAGAATTTTCACTACCGACAGGCTTATCTGTATTTTATCTATAAAGTTATCTCCATAGAGGATCCGAAATCCAATTCTTAGGGAATCCCATTGCTGCCGGATCTACCTGGGGATAAGAAACGAGTAAGGATTTGAGTTCATTCTTGAAGTCCAATCCATATCCCATGGAATCAAGCCAGAATGCAATACAACAGGCTATAGCATAAACTTTGTTCGCATCAACACCATTAATGTCAACCCACGCACCACGTAAAGAGGCTTTCATTTGTGGAGCGTTGGAAAGATAACGATTCCAAAGTCGTGAGTGGTGAGCGCAACAGTTTCTCAGGACAGTTACACTACGCATCCAGCTTTCCAACACCTCATGCTGTGGAAGATTGAATTGACGAGCTACACGCTGTAACTGACCTCTTCAAGAAATGTTGCAGCCTTGGATGAATCAGCAATATTTAAGCCTCTACTTTTTAGTAGTTCTATTTGTTCCGAAATAGAAATAGCCTGTTTAGTGTATAATCTTAATGTTCCCATAAAAGCAAAAGCCCCGCCCTGGTTCGCTGTTCAAATGGGAAGCGTGGCGGATTCTGTTGCTGTAAAGATATGAATAATCATTGATAATACGAACTTTTTAGCGAGAAAAATCACGCAAAAGTGGAATTCTTTGACGTATTTATGTTTAATAATGTTAAATCGGACATTGAAACCATACTTTACCAGCTAAACAAAGTGGTTTCCAAGATGAAAGTGTTATCTTTGTAACGTCTATACCCATGCCGAAAGCCTCAATGGGCAGAGGTTGGGCAGACATACATATGGTAAAAGGCGTTTTTGTACGCTTTGGTTTTGACGTGTAGGAATCTGGCAGTTCACGACACAATTTGTCAAAAACAAAGCAATGCAGAACGCCTCATGAGGTGTATTGTATACAGCTCTCATTGGCTTCGGATGATTCTGTCGTTCGTTGTCAAGGGTGCTTTCTATATACGTACACAGGCGTGGGGCTTTCGGCGTTGCTCGTTTCGACAAATTGGGCGATGCCAGAGCCTCTACACGTGGAACGAGTGACAGAATTGGCTCCACGCTTTTTCGTATGTATAACATCTAAAAAGTTCTTGCCTTATTGGAGCCTATGGGTATAAATCAATTCTAATATGGAACGTTGTAATGATAAAGACTTATTCATAGAACCACATCCTCTCGAAGGTACAGTTCTTGACATAGATACGCCTTGTTCTCAGAAGGCTATAACATCTTTACCCGATAATTTTCAGATAAGAACCAAGTCTGATATTAAGATATTGCAGGAGTATGTTGCCTTTAATTATACCAAAGGGATAAGTTTGTATCGTGGACATGAATCACGTGATTACAAAATAGAATCAACCATTGTTCGACATGTAAAGGGAAAGAAAAAGGAATGTTCTGTTGAAGATATACTTGAAGCGGAAAAGAATGAATATAATTTGTTCCGTCGTGATGTTTTCAAAACAGAGTGGTTGCACAACAAACCACAAAAAACAGATGAGATGCTGTTTGCTATGTCTATTGGAAGGCATTTAGGCCTACCTTGCAGATTAATAGATGTAACAGCAAGTCTTGAGACTGCGATATGGTTTGCTGTAATGAATCCCAAATTTCATAACGTAGATGGTGAGATTATTCTAATTTATCTTTACAAAAATGACGTTTTAGAGACAAATCAATCTCCTTTCAATGCAACAAAATTGTCATATGCTCATGAGCCATTTATGACAGATTCTCTTAGTGATTTACCACTTGGCGAACAACGAAGATTTGTACAGAATGGACATTTTATATGGGTTGACAATAATTCTTTGTTGAATGAAGAACAAGTTATTAAAGACTCTGTAGTTCTTGTCAGACATTTTACGATTTCTTGGCGGGCAAAAAACACTTTGGCAAAAGAACTACGAAGAGATGTGTACAAAGGTTTCATACATAGATTTAATTGCTAATAAATAAATGTAAAACTTAATAACCAAAATGAACATGAAGAAATTTTTGTTTGCCTTATCAAGTATAATAGTATTAAGTGCAAATGCTAAAACGAGAGTGAAGGTAGGTGATTTGTATTATGATTTATCAGGTGCTTATGCTTCTGTTGCATCATCTCGTCCTGTACCTAGGGATTGCAGAGGCTCAGAAGCGAGCTTATACACCAATGAGAGTTACATTGTTCCATCTACTATCACATATGATGGATTGGAATATACAGTAACTGAAATTGGATATGCTGCGTTTGCAGGTTGGACTAACGACCTCTATGCGAACCCTAAGTTTGACTCAAGTTATGCAATAGGTAGCACGGCAAAGAAAATCGTATTGCCTCCTACTATAAAAAAAATTGATACATATGCTTTTGCCAATTGTCGCAATTTAACCTCTATTGTAATTCCGGAAAATGTAACAAGTATACAAGGAAGTACTGCTTTTCTAAATTGTGATGGATTAAGAGAGATTTTCTATTTATCGCAAACTGCACCTACCAATTGGACTGCTACTTCATTGACTTATGTGCCTTTACTCAGTGCATATGGCAACCCTGGTACTAAAATAAATGATGCACAAATAATAGAGATGGGGGCATTTAATACTACAACATTTACATATACAGGAAGTGTTCCAAGTACAGAATGGACAAATAATGTTGCAGGGTATGAAGCTAATTTGGATTTGTCTAGTATTCAATTTGAAGTAGGCACTTATTCTACTCTATTGCCATTAACATTAACTAAAGACGAAGAAACCATTAATGTGAATATTCCTTTCACATATACTATAAAAGCAGCTCCATTAACAATAAAAATCGATAATGTAGAAAGGGAATATGGAGAAGAAAACCCTACTTTCACTTATAGTTATGAAGGATTCATAAATGGTGAAGATGAAACATCATTATCATCATTACCTAAAATTACCACATCTGCAAGTAAAACTTCAGATGTAGGAACGTACACTATTAGTGGAAGTAATGCTGCAAGCAGTCATTATTCTATAAGTTATTCAACAGGTACTTTATCAATTACCAAAGCACCATTATCTACAAAAATAAAGGATGCTTATAGGGAATATGGAGCTTCCAATCCTTCTTTTTCTATGGAATATGTTGGGCTAAAAAATGGAGAAAGTACACCTTCTTGGACCAGTTCCCCATCTTATACTACTACTGCTACAAATAGTAGCCCTGTTGGTGAATATGAAATAACTGCAACTGCTACACCAAAGAACTACGAGTTGTCAAAAATCACCTCTGGAATACTTACGATTAATGCAGCCCCATTAACAATTCAAGCAAATGATGTTAGCAAAACATATTATTCCGAAAATCCAGAATTGACTTATACTTGTAGTGGGTTAAAATATTGGGATGATAATTCTGTCTTAACTATTCAGCCAACTTTAGCAACAAATGCAAAAAAGGAAAGTGATGCAGGAACTTATGATATCACGATCGAAGGTGCAAGTGCTAAAAATTATGTTATTATCTACAAGAATGGACATATGACAGTTCAAAAAAGGCCCCTATATGTAAGCGTTGGCAATTATGAGAGAAACTATGGTGAAGATAATCCCCAATTTACTATAGAATATGAAGGTTTTGTCGGAACTGATAATTATAAATCTATTGATACAGAACCTTATGCATACACATCAGCCACAAAAGACACTAATGTTGGAACTTATACAATTAATATAACTGGTGGGCAAGATGATAATTACTCATTTTATTATAATTCAGGAAAGCTCACTATCAATAAAGCAGAACAAGATATTATATGGAATCAGGATTTAACGAATTTAGCAGTAGGAGAACAAGTGCAATTATTGGCAGAAGCATCTTCTGGCTTATCTATTGCATATTCGCTTGATTCAAATGAATTTTGTGAAGTTTACACAACAGGTAAATCTTCATATATTGATTGTAAAGCGGAAGGTGAAATTCAAATAAGGGCATCACAAGAAGGTAATGGTAATTATTACTCTACTCCAAGGGTTTCAAAGAAAATAAAGATTACTTCTTTAGGTTCTGAAAAACCATCTCTTACAATTAAGCAAGCAGGGCTTGGAGCAATCTCGACTTATGTAGAGAGAGGAAGTACGTACCAATTTACGATTACACCCGAAGATGAATGGGTAATACATTCTGTTTCATTTAACGATAAAGACTATTCGTCAAAACTTGACAAATCAAACACATTTACTACTCCGCAAATTACAAAAAACTCTACAATTATAATTGTTTATTCGCAAAATCCGTCAGGCATAGCTAATAATAAAGTCGCATCTTTCAAGATTATAGGAACGAAAAATGGAATTAAAATATCTGGAGCAGAAATTGGCACAGATGCAGATGTTTATACAATTGATGGCTATTTAGTAAAGACACAAGAAATACGCTCTATAAATGAAGAAATAGAATTCGACAATAATAAAGT
>NZ_NPJL01000064.1:0-453 GCF_002251325.1 Prevotella sp. P4-67 | reverse complement strand
AAAGAAACTGGGCGCAGTTAAGCCCACAGGTTAATTGAACGCCGAGTCAGACAGTCCTATAGCTCAGTTGGTTAGAGCGCCACACTGATAATGTGGAGGTCGGCAGTTCAAGTCTGCCTGGGACTACACATCGACCGTTAGGTCAATGTGGTTTAGGCAAAGTCTGCCTGGGACTACACATCGACCACAAGGTCAATGTGATTCAGGTGAAAAATCTGCACTACTACTCTCTATGAGGGGGATTAGCTCAGTTGGCTAGAGCGCTTGCATGGCATGCAAGAGGTCATCGGTTCGACCCCGATATTCTCCACTCCGAGGCAAGTCCTCGAAAAGATCTTTGACATATTGACACAAGCAAGACTGTAGAACAGAAGTTCAAGACTTCTAACAACAAACAGAAAGCTGAAAGTATGAGCGAAAGACAGGCGAATATATTTATTTGTCCTATCTACG